>JAFRMM010000025.1 GCA_017430675.1 Prevotella sp. | reverse complement strand
TTCTTATATTGTCCGAAGAGGTAGCCTATCTCACGGGCACCCACACCGATATCGCCGGCGGGCACATCCTCATCGGGACCGATATGGCGATAGAGTTCCGTCATGAAGGCCTGACAGAACTTCATCACCTCGTTGTCGCTCTTGCCACGGATGCTGAAGTCGGAACCGCCTTTGCCACCGCCCATGGGCAGGGTGGTGAGGGCGTTCTTGAAAGTCTGCTCAAAACCTAGGAACTTCAGGATGGAGAGGTTCACGGACTTATGGAAGCGCAGTCCGCCCTTGTAGGGACCGATGGCGCTGTTGAACTGCACGCGGTAGCCGAGGTTCACCTGTACCTCGCCCTTGTCATCGACCCAGGGCACGCGGAAGGTGATGATGCGTTCAGGCTCCACGATACGTTCTATGATCTTGGCCTTCTCGAACTCAGGATGCTGGTTATACACGTCCTTGATAGATTCCAGAACCTCTCTTACTGCCTGTAAGTATTCCAGTTCGCCTGGATGTTTCTGCTCCAGCGCCTGCATGATTTTCTCTACTTCCATAGTGCTTCTTGGTTTTTAGTTGTTACCATTTTGTTATGAATAATGGGACAAAAATAGGAAAAATATCGGCTCGTTCCAAGTGTTTCGGTGAATATTTTTCCGATAAAGTTACATTTTGTTAAAAGACGGGCCTTCTGTCCCTGTATTCCCCGGAGATTTTTTTCTTGATTCGTTTGGCGGTTTGGAATTATTGTCGTACCTTTGTCCACTGAATAGTATTTATCAGCAAAAACTATTTATATGATTTGGAATCAAAGTATTGAGTGTATGGATCGCGAACAACTTCGCGAGATCCAGAGTCGTCGTCTGGTGAAGATGGCGGAGTATGTCTATCACAACACACCATTCTACCGGAAGAAGTTCCAGGAGATGGGGCTGGAGCCCGGCGATATCAAGAGCATTGACGATATCGTGAAACTCCCGTTTACCAACAAACTAGACTTGCGTGACAACTATCCTTTCGGACTGGCCGCCGTGCCGATGTCACAGATCGTGCGTATCCACGCCTCTTCGGGTACGACGGGAAAGCCCGTGGTGGTCTTGCACACCCGCAAGGACCTGGCCATGTGGGCGGAATCTATCTCGCGCGCTTTCACGGCCTATGGCTGTACAAAGGATGACATCTTCCAGGTGTCCTACGGCTACGGCCTGTTCACGGGTGGTCTCGGTGCCCACGACGGTGCCACGAACATCGGAGCCTCGGTGATCCCGATGTCGTCGGGTAACACCCAGAAGCAGATGACGCTGATGCACGACTTCGGGGCTACGGTGCTCTGTTGTACGCCCAGTTATGCCATGTTCCTCGGTGAAGCCATGAAGGAATGCGAGTGGCCGCGTGAGGAGTTCAAACTGAAGATCGGCGCCTTCGGTGCTGAGCCCTGGACGGAGAAAATGCGTGCGAAACTGGAGGAGTCATTAGGCATCAAGGCCTATGATATCTATGGTCTGAGTGAGATCGCCGGTCCCGGTGTGGGTTATGAGTGTGAATATCAGCATGGCACGCACCTGAGTGAAGACTATTTCTATCCTGAGATCCTGGATCCCAATACGGGTGAGCCACTGCCGGAGGGTACTCTCGGTGAACTGACCTTCACCCATCTGACGAAGGAAGGTATGCCGCTGCTCCGCTACCGTACCCACGACCTGACGGCCCTGCACTATGATAAATGTTCGTGCGGACGTACGCTCGTGCGCATGGACCGTATCCTCGGCCGTTGCGACGACATGCTCATCATCCGTGGTGTGAACGTGTTCCCGTCGCAGATAGAGGATGTCATCCTGAAGTTGCCCGAGTACGAGCCTCACTTCCTGCTTACCGTCGATCGCGTGAATAATACCGATACCTCCGAGTTGAAGGTTGAGGTGAAGGAAGACTACTTCACCGACGATATGGCGACGATGGTGGGTCTGCAGAAGAAACTCGAAGCCGAGTTGCGCAGTGTCATCGGCCTGGGCTTCAAGGTGAAACTCGTGGAGCCGAAGGGCATCGAGCGTTCCGAGGGCAAGGCCAAGCGCGTTATCGATAAGCGCCAGATATAGATTATTAGGCAATCCTAGGCAATCCTAGGCAGTCCTAGGCAGTCCTAGGTAATCCTAGATTATTTTTAATATCAACAAATATGAAAGCAAAACAACTATCCGTATTCCTCGAGAACAAGTCCGGACGACTGACCGAGGTGACTGAGGCCCTGGGGGCTGCTGGTATTAACCTATCCGCCATGAGTATCGCCGACAACAGCGACTTTGGTATCCTGCGCTGTATCGTCTCTGATCCTGACAAGGCTTATCAGGTGCTGAAGGAGAAGCATTTCGCCGTGAAGATCACCGACGTGATCGGTTTCGTCTGTCCGAACACCAGCGGCTCGCTGTCTGTCGTGCTGAAGCACCTCTCCGACAATGGCGTGTTTATCGAGTACATGTACTCTTTCGCCAACGGCAACGTGGCTCATGTGGTCATCCGTCCGACGGATCTTGAGAACTGTGAGAAGATCCTGGCCGAGAAGAAGGTGGAACTGATGGCCGCCAGCGACCTCTATCAGTTATAAAAACGTGAGGAACCGCAAAATTTCTTTCGGGAAATTTTGCGGTTTCGTTTTTTCTCCGTACCTTTGCAGCCGCTAAGGGAAAGGGCGCTTAGCTCAGTTGGTTTAGAGCATCTGCCTTACAAGCAGAGGGTCGGCGGTTCGACTCCGTCAGCGCCCACGACACAAAAGAAAGAACCCATCCCGCAGCCGTTGATGGTTGTGGCCGTGGGTTAAGCCGTTTTAAGGATATAGTAATTAGGATTATAAGAGAAGAAATGGATTTTAGTATGTTGACAGCCATCTCGCCTATTGATGGCCGCTATAGAAGTAAGACAGAGCCGCTGGCAGAATACTTCTCGGAGTATGCCCTTATCAGGTACAGGATCCGCGTAGAGATTGAGTATTTCATCACCTTGTGTGAGTTACCTTTGCCGCAATTGCAAGACATCAACCATTCACTGTTTGACCAACTCCGTGATATCTACCGACAGTTTACGTCTGCTGATGCCCAGCGGGTGAAGGATATTGAGAAGGTAACCAACCATGACGTGAAGGCCGTGGAGTATTTCATCAAGGAGCGTCTTGACGCCATGGGCGGCTTTGAACAGTACAAGGAGTTTATCCATTTCGGACTCACCTCCCAGGACATCAACAATACCAGCGTGCCCCTTTCCGTGAAGGAGGCGCTCGAACAGGTGTATTATCCGCTCGTGGAAGAACTGATCGAGCAGTTGCACGACTATGCCGAGCAGTGGAAGAACATCCCCATGCTCGCCAAGACCCACGGACAGCCCGCCTCTCCGACCCGTCTGGGCAAGGAGGTGATGGTCTATGTCTATCGTCTGGAGGAGCAACTCCGCGGTCTGAAGGATATTCCCGTCACGGCGAAGTTCGGTGGCGCTACAGGTAACTTCAATGCTCACCATGTGGCCTATCCCCAGTATGACTGGCGCGAGTTCGGTAACAGTTTCGTCAGCGAGAAACTTGGACTGGAGCGCGAGCAATATACCACGCAGATCTCCAACTACGACTGGCTGGGTGCCATCTTCGACGCTATGCGCCGTATCAATACCATCGTCATCGACCTCGACCGCGACTTCTGGATGTATATCTCCATGGATTACTTCAAGCAGAAGATCAAGAAAGGCGAGGTGGGCTCGAGTGCCATGCCGCACAAGGTGAACCCCATCGACTACGAGAACTCGGAAGGCAACCTTGGCATCGCTAATGCCATTCTGCAGTTCCTGGCAGCCAAACTGCCCGTGAGCCGTCTGCAGCGCGACCTGACGGACTCCACCGTGCTCCGCAATGTCGGTGTGCCCATGGGTCATGCCCTCATTGCCTTCCAGAGCACGCTGAAGGGTTTGCGCAAGTTGATCCTCAACGAGGAGAAGTTGCAGGAGGATCTCGACAATACCTGGGCTGTGGTCGCTGAGGCTATCCAGACCATCCTCCGTCGTGAGGCTTATCCCAATCCCTACGAGACATTGAAGGCACTGACGCGCACCAACGAGAAACTGACGAGCGGGAAGATCCGGGACTTCATTGAGACGCTCGATGTGAGCGAGGAGGTGAAGGAGGAGTTGCGCGCCATCACGCCCGCCACCTATACAGGCATATAATCAACCAACATTCATCAATAAGTATTAGTAAGAGTATTATTTTAGAAAGGAAAGAGTATCATGGATTTTGAGAACAACGAGAAAAAACAGGAAGAGCCAACACAACAGGAGGATTTTCAGAGAGAGTTAAAGCCGGGACGCTCTCCGCGTCCCCGTATCCATACAGGACAGCGCCCGAATTTCGAGCGTCCCAGTTATCGTAACCACGACAATGAAGAGGGCGGCTTCCGTCCCGAGGGTTTTGGGGCAGGTCTGCAGGGCAGTGCACCCCAGCGTGGCGGCTATCGTCCGCGTAATAACTTCGGCGGTGGCTACCAGCAGCGTCAAGACCGTCAGGAGGGTGGCTATCAGCCCCGTCAGGGTGGCTATCAACCCCGCCAGGGCTATGGTCAGCGTCCTCAGGGTGAAGGTGGTTATCAGCCCCGCAATAACTATGGTCAGCGTCCTCAGGGCGGTTATCAGCCACGTAATAATTACGGTCAGCGTCCTCAGGGCGAAGGGGGCTATCAGCCCCGTAATAACTATGGTCAGCGCCCCCAGGGTGGTTACCAGCAGCGTCAGGGCTACGGCCAGCGTCCGCAGCAGGGCGGCTTTGGCAAGCCTTATGGTGCGCCATATAAGAAGGGACCGCGCCAGCATACTGCCGACTATGATCCGAATGCCAAGTACAGCATGAAGAAGCGCATTGAGTACAAGGAGGTCAGTTTTGATCCCAATGAGCCGCTGCGCCTGAACAAGTTCCTCGCCAATGCAGGTATTTGCAGCCGTCGCGAGGCCGACGAGTTTATCCAGGCTGGTGTTGTCACGGTGAACGGACAGGTGGTGACCGAACTGGGTACGAAGATCCTCCGTACGGATGAGGTGAAGTTCCACGACCAGCCCGTGAAGATCGAGAAGAAGGTTTATGTGCTGTTGAACAAGCCGAAGGACTATGTGACCACGAGTGACGATCCCCAGCAGCGTAAGACCGTGATGGATCTGGTGAAGAATGCTTGTCCGGAGCGCATCTATCCCGTTGGCCGTCTCGACCGTAACACCACGGGTGTGCTCCTGTTGACCAACGACGGTGATCTGGCTTCGAAACTGACGCACCCGAAGTACCTGAAGAAGAAGATCTATCATGTGTTCTTGGATAAGAACGTCACTGCTCACGACCTGCAGCAGATTGCCGATGGCATCCAACTGGAGGATGGTGAGATCAAGGCTGACGATGTGCAGTATGCCAGTCCGACGGATAAGAAGCAGGTGGGCATTGAGATCCACAGCGGTAAGAACCGCATTGTGCGCCGTATCTTCGAGGCACTCGGCTATCGCGTGCAGAAACTCGACCGTGTGCAGTTCGCTGGTCTCACGAAGAAGAACCTGAAGCGCGGCGACTGGCGCTATCTCACAGAGGAGGAGGTCGATCGCCTGCGCATGGGAGCGTATGAGTAATAATCCTAGGAGATCCTAGGCAGTCCTAGGCAATCCTAGGTAATCCTAGAAATAACAAAAAAAAGATGAAGAGAACTAAGATTATCGATGTGCTGAAAAGCACGGAATACGGTAAGGCCGTCTGCGTGAAGGGCTGGGTGCGTACGCACCGCAGTTCGAAGGCAGTCGATTTTATCGCCCTGAATGATGGCTCGACCATCAAGAACGTACAGATCGTGGTCGATCCCTCAAAGTTCGACGAGGAGACCCTGAAGCAGATCACCACGGGTGCCTGTATCTCTGCCGAGGGAACACTGGTGGAGAGCCAGGGTGCCGGACAGTCTTCCGAGATCCAGGCCACGGCCCTTGAGGTCTATGGTCTCTGCGGCAACGACTATCCCATGCAGAAGAAGGGGCAGTCGTTTGAGGTGATGCGTAAGAACGCCCACATGCGTCTGCGCACGAACACCTTTGGGGCCGTGATGCGCATCCGCCATAATATGGCGATGGCCATCCACACCTATTTCCATGAGCATGGCTTCTTCTATTTCCACACGCCGCTGATCACGGCCTCTGACTGTGAGGGTGCCGGTAACATGTTCCAGGTGACCACGAAGAACCTCTACGACCTGAAGAAGGACGAGAACGGCAAGATCATCTACGACGATGATTTCTTCGGTGAGCAGACCTCGCTGACCGTCAGCGGTCAGTTGGAGGGTGAACTGGGTGCGACGGCCCTTGGTGCCATCTACACTTTCCGCCCCACGTTCCGTGCCGAGAACAGTAACACCCC
>JAFRMM010000214.1 GCA_017430675.1 Prevotella sp. | reverse complement strand
CAGATTCCATGTTCTTTTCCACCTGATGCTCCTTTAAACACTGCAAAAGTACACGTATTCCTAAACATGTCATCGCAACTTCCTAGTAAGTTGTGCCTATTCTTTATGAACTGTTAACTTTAGCAGTAGTATTTGGGTTCGGAACCAATTATCTATAATCAAAATTGCTACGAAACAACTTTGCGGATTCGTCCAATATTAGAAAGTCGTTAGGGAAGTCGCCCACACATTATTATAAATATGGCATAAAGTTTGCAGGATTCAAATAAAAGTTGTACTTTTGTAGCCGCAAAGGGGTTGTTTGACGTAATGAATGCAAAACGTAGAAACCAGAACGGTTGCCAAATCATTACCTCGATTTGGGGAAACCTCCGTAAAACACGTTAAAATCGGACGGTTATGAGGTTTTTCCAAAAAAATATAGTATCTTTGTAGCCAAAACCAACTACGCTATAAATGAGACAACTACTAAACCTTTTGCTCATATGCGTCATACTGGCTTTAACGACGGGCTGCACGAACAGCAGGACGACGGGACAGCATTCTGATGCTGACAGCATCTATACGTGGGAGTGTATCCGGCAATTCATCATGGAACAGCCGGAGCATGCGCTTGGGCTGGTGGACACCGCTAAGATGCGGGGGCTGGCTGACGTGAACCTGGCCGACTGGATGCGGGCACAGGTTTATTACAACGCACCGGCAGTCGAGGACATGGGCAAGGCCCGCGACTATTGCTTGCAGGTGCTTGAGCGCCGGAATCCCGCAGCCGACAGCGTGCAGAAGTTGAAGACGCTCTCGCTGTTGGTGAACATCTGCGCCTATCTCCCCAACACTTATCAGGATGCTGTGCGCTATGCCATACAGGGTGCCGGGATGGCTCATCATGCCGGTGACATTCTACAAGAGGCCAACTTCTATTTCGAAGCGGGCAAGGTGATGGAGCGCCAGCAGCAGGGCAGCGGCATGGACTATATGAAACGTTCGATGAATATCCTGCGCGAGGCCTCCCGCGACAGCATCCAGCCCCTGCCCACACTCTCCTCCGACCTTGGCAACACGGCCCGCATCCTGGCCGGTCAGGAGAATTATGCTGCGGCCATCCCTCTGCTGCAAGAGAAACTGCAGGTCATCAGCCGCATCGAGAAGGAGAATCCCAACGCCCCTGCCGGATGGGCTGACCAGCAGCGGGCCTACACCTATCCCGTCCTGGCCTATTGTCAGCAGATGGCGGGTGACAAGGAGGGTGCGCACCTTTCCGCCGAGGCTTTCGAGCAGACGCAGGCCGCCCAGGAGCCTATTAACCAGAAGGATATGCTGAACTACTACGCCTTGGCGGGCAACGCAGGGCGCATCCAGCAGATATACGACCGCTTAGAGCCGCTTTTGCGTGAGAAGGAGGACACTATTTCCTGGCGTTATGCCGACTTGCTCTACATGTATGCGATGGGGCTGAACAATATCGGTCGCTACCGTGAGGCCTATCAGACACAAGCCCGCTATCAGGTCATCAACGACAGTCTGGTGCAGCGCGAGCGTCAGGCCGAGACGCTCGAACTGGCCCAGCAGATGAAGACGCAGGAGAAGGAACTGCAACTGAAGGACGAAGAGGCGAAGACCACCGTCTATCGCATCCTCGCCTTCTCGCTCGTTGCCATCATGCTCGTCATCATCGTCGCCCTCTGGCGTCTGGCCATAGCCCACCGCCGCGTGCTCATCAAGAACCGCGAACTCTTCGAGATTATCCAACGTGAGCAGCAGCGCGAAGTTCGCGACATTGAGCGCATAGCCCGACAGCCAGAAAAAGAACGTACCCCCAACGAGCAACTCTTCCTCCGTCTTACGGAACTGATGAAGAAGGAGCAGCCCTATACCGACAGTGAACTGAACCGCGACACGTTAGCCTCGATGCTCGCCACCAACCACCGCTATGTCGATGAGGCCATCCGCGAGTGCTCTGACAGTCCGAGTACCAAGGCCTTCATCGACGGCTACCGCGTCGATCATGCCGCCCGTCTGCTCACTGACACCGACGAGCCCATCGCCCTCATCGCCGAGATGAGCGGCTTCGCCAACCGCACCTCCTTCAACGAGCGGTTCCGTGAGCGCTACAAGATGACGCCCTCGGAGTACCGAAAAGCAGCCAAGGCATAAATAGTGCTAATAAGTTTTGGAGTGTATCAAAAAAAGTGTAACTTTGCAGCGAGTAAAAGATAATTCAAGAAATATGGCACGCGAAGAAAGAAACATATTAGGCTTTGTGGTGGCACTTGTCAGTGAGTTTGCCAACCATTTCGGCATACGACCACGACAGGCGTACGCCTACCTGAAACGCTACAAGGGCATGGAGCACCTGCATGACCACTACGGCGTGCTGCATACGCAATCGTTTCCCGATGTCATCGAGGCACTGGCCCAGGTCTGCGCAAATAATGGAGGAGCGCTGAGATGATAAAACTCTATCACGGTTCTAACACGAAGATTGAGGTGCCCGACCTGGTGCACTCAAAGCCTTTCAAGGACTTCGGCAGAGGCTTCTATCTGTCTGCCGACAAGCAGCAGGCATGGGACATGGCTTTCCAGAAAGTCAGCCAGACCAAGGAGGGAAAGGCAGAGGTCACTGAATTCCTTTTCGACGAGGCCGTGATGTCATCGGGCGAACTGAAAGTCCTGTGTTATCCCGACTACTGCGAGGAATGGGCTTTGTTCGTATTGACTAATCGCAATAGGAACCACGAACAGCCCATATACGACTACGATATTGTCTATGGTCCTATAGCCGACGACGGAGTAACCTTCCAGTTGCGCCGCTATGAAGGTGGCGTTATCTCGCTACCCCGACTGGTTGAGGAACTCAAGTATGCCAAGGGCATTACCTTCCAGTATTTCTTTGGAACCGAACGAGCATTACAATTATTGAAGAGGCTATGACGACGAGACTGACACCCGAACAGATTCAATTGCTGAAAGACGATTTGTGCGTTGAGATAGCAGGCTATCTCGTGGATGACTTCCATTATACACCACAAGAAGCCATTGATGTGCTTTATACGTCTGAAACATTTGACCGATTGCAGGATGATGATACTGGCCTATACTACCAAAGTGCTGGTTACGTCTATTCATTTTTGCAGAATGAATTGACAAAAGCCAAAGTAGCATAGCCCAGCAGCCATCATAGCAGAAATCTCCGATGAATTCGGGGATTTTTGCTTTTTTGCGGAATATTGACAAAGAGTTGCGGAATGCTGACAAGGCTTTCCGCAACTCTTAGTATCTTTGCCGCTGTAATCAATAGCGACAATCATGGATACAACAGTCATCATTGCAATCATCATTTCCACCATCGTGGCATTGGCCATCTTGGCGTTGGTTATCCTGCTCTTCTATTACCATTGGCGTAACCAAGAACTGCTGGTCAATTTTTCCGCCTTCATCCGAGAGAACCTGAAGATGAAGGACGAAATGGAAAGGCTTGAGGAAGAGAACAAAGAACTGAAGGAGCAACAAGACCGGCGTGATAATATATATAATAAGGTGTCGGCATGAAAGACACACAAGGATGAGATAACTAAACACTATAAAATATTATGATTATGAATACAATTAAAAATCAATTCAGAGACATCGGGCGAGTGGCTGTGATGCTACTGCTCGCAATGTCATTGGTGCCCCAGCATGCGACGGCAGCAGACTCCCGTCAGGATTACGAATCGAATTACGTAGGAAGGGATTGGTATTGGGGTAATAGTTGGAACACCGTTTATGTAACAGTGACCTATTGGAACGACTACGGCACGGATGAAGGCTGGTGCGATAGCGGCGGATTGCATATCAAAGCCAGTAAAGACGGAGGAAGCCATTATGATGAAATCGGACAAATAAAGACCAGCAGTTCTGGCGGTCTGACTCTTACTGGCTCGTTACAACAAGAGAGTAGCGGAAGCGGTAAGTATGATAAATGGGTTCGTGTCAAGTGGGCGATTCCAAGACAATGGCGCAACTGTAACATAAAAATAAAATGCGAAGGCAATTGGAGCGACTATGACGGGAAAAACTGTAACTGGAAATCCACGGAATGGAGTTTCACCTCTTCATACACCCACACCGTGCGCCAAATCAACTGGAACACCGACTTCTCCGTGGCTGCCGACGGCACGGTGACCGTGCCCTACAGTTTTAGCGGAAGTTGCAATACCGACGGCGATACGCACATCTGTACTCGTATCAATGGTGGCTATAATGGCACCATCGGCTATATGTATCCTGCCAGCAACTATGCGGCAGGTTCGTATGTGTTCAATCTGAATCAAATCGGAATGAACATGCGCTCAGAGTTCACCATTCAGCCATATCATGAGTTCACACACAATAATGATAAGGATGCGAACAATGGCATAAAATATTACCAACAGCATGCTAGTGTCAAGACCTTCCTTCCGATGCCCTTGGCCACCCTTGAAAATCCCGTTTTCAGTCAGGTAGGCAAAAGCGTGACGCTGAAATGGACGGCTGATAACACAAACTACGGCAACGGCAAGTGGGCCATCTACCGCAACGGCACGTTTTTAACATCGGTGCCGCAGAACACCTATACCTACACTGATACGACTTTCCCCAATGAAAGCGATGTTAATTACTACATCTATTATGTGGCCAATGGTTGGGCAGAGACGGCGCAGCGCAGTGAGTTGAAGTCGAACGAAAAGACGGTAGGTACCACGCGCACTGTGCCCATCAGCAATCCGAATGCCGAGTGCCAGGCCGACCGCATCGTGTTCACATGGGCATCGGACGGCTATCCCCAAGGCTGGGGCAACCAGTTCAAGATTTATGTCAATAACGAGACGACCCCCATCTACACCATCACGCCGACGGCTGGGCAAACGAGTTTCCGATGGGAGCACCGCACCACCAACCAACACAACGACCGACAGAGCAACATGGACGGCACCATTCACTACACAGAGGAGCCGCTGAACGCCTGCTCGCCGCACACTTACCGCATTGAGGGTGTCATTGGTACCAAAGTGTTCAGTTCGAAGACCTACGAGGACAGAGCCATCGGCACTGGCACGCTATTCTACAACTTCGAGGCTACCAAGGGTGCCTATCCCGGAACGGTGAAACTAAACTGGCACGTCGATAGGCAAGGCTCCACCGCTGCCAAGACGTATATCGTGGATCGCCGTCGTACAGATAAGGACGACGAGGCGTGGACGAACCTCTACCGCACGTCGAGCACCGACGAATACCTGTTCTATACCGACGACACGCCGCTGCCGGGCGTCTTCTACGACTATCGCGTGACGGTGGAGGACAAGTGCGACAACGGCATAATCATTCCGAACGATATTACCGACATTGGCTTCGCGCAGACCACAGGCACGATGAGCGGCCGTATCACTTTTGGTGCAACGGGTAGTTCGGTGGCCAACGTGGATGTGGAGGCCAGACGGACGGGTGCGTCAAACAATGTCGAGGCACAGTACCATGCCATGCGCTTCACTGGAGACAATGGTGCCGTGATATGGGAATACCCCTCGACAACCTATGCTGCAGACAAACTCAGTTCGGGCGACTTCACCATCCAGTTATGGGTGAACCCCGAGGAGTTAGGCGAGGCTAAGATATTGCGTCTGAACGGTGAGACTTGCTACGTGGGCATGAACAACGAGGGCAAACTGGCGCTGGTCGATGGCTCAACGACCTATACCTTCGACAACGTCGTGCTGACGGCGGGACAGTATAACCACGTGGTGCTGACGCGCAGCGGCACGACGGTGACCGGCAGCGTGGTGGGTACCGACGCGGCCGGCGAGGCCGTGCTGAACAGCAGCACGCAGAATGTGCCTGACGGCTGGACAATGACGGGCGCCGAGCAGTTGGAACTGGGCCACTTCATTGGCTATGTGGATGAGTTCCGCCTCTGGACGAAGGCACTCACCGAGGCAGAGATCTTAGAGAACTACGACCACCTGCTTGTGGGCAACGAGAAGCAGTTAGAGACCTACTGGACCTTCGACGAGGGTCTGCGTAGGCAGTTCTTCGACTACTCGCGCGACGGTACCGTCTATCATCAGCACCACGGCAAGACGTCGGATGGTAATGCCGAGCCGTCGAACCAGACACCGACACAACTGAAACTGAAGGCGAAGACCGATGCGGACGGTAACTACATCATCCAGGGTGTGCCGTTCAGCGGCGAGGGTACGACGTATGCCGTCATCCCTACCTTGGGCATCCACCAGTTCAACCCGATGCAGCAACTGCGCTTCGTGGGTAACAACTCATTAGTACACAACGGTACGGACTTTACCGACATCTCGTCGTTCCCCGTGCGCGGCAAAATCCGCTACGCCAACACCGACTATCCCGTGGAGGGCGTGAATTTCTATGTCGATGGGCAGATCTGCGCCAAGGAGGGCCAGCCCATTACGACGAACGCCTACGGTGAGTATGAGATCTCCGTTCCTATCGGCGAGCATTATATCACCGTGGCCAAGCAGGGTCATGAGTTTGCCGACGGTGGCCGCTACCCCGCCGACCCGAACAAGACGGGCACGTTGGTGAACTACAACGACGCCGTGTCGAACCTCGACTTCGAGGACGTGACGTTAGTCACCGTGGCCGGTCGCGTCACGGGCGGTAAGATTGAGGAAGAGAAGCCACTGGGCTTCGGCGAGAGCGTGAACAACATCGGCCAGGCCACCATCACACTTGGCATCGACGGCTACCATCTGAACGTGGTGCGCAACGTACAGGGCACCACCGTAAACTATGACACAGCCCAAGAGGACTTAGCCGTTAGTTCACCGACAGAAGATGTCAATAGCGTGACCGTCCGTCAGGGCATGGGTACAGAACAAAACGCTGACCTTGCCATGAAGGTCATCATCAAGACCGACCCGCAGACGGGCGAGTTCGCAGCACTGCTGCCGCCTATAGCCTACCGCGTGGAGAAGATTGAGATTCCGAGCAACCCAAGCATTTTGTTCGACGGCCTACCCGTTATCTATGCCGATGACCCGACCCAGACGAGTAAGGACTCGCTCGTGACGGATGACGGAACGAAGAAGGAGTTTGAGTATGTGGCGAAGATGATTCAGAGTTACTACACCGACCCTGTGTTGGAGGTGACGCAGAAGGGCCGCACCGACGGTTCGTTCGGCGAGCAGAAATATACATACAGCGACAAGTTGACGCAGCAGGAGACGGAGGTGCCGCTCTATACCGTGACTGAAGGTTCCCCTGTCATCTACGCCTTCGGCTACCCGCTGTTCAAACAGCAGAACACCTATATATTTAATGTACGTGGGTACGAGACTTACGTCAACAAGGATGACGCTCAAAATCCAGTGACTTACGAGGTACCGCTGCGCGACGTCCCCGTGACCTTCTCGAACCAGATGGGCACGGGCCAGCAGGTGGTCATCAATCCAGAACTGACTGACGCTGACGACCAGCGCGGCGACTTGGTGGGCGATCCTGCTCCCGACCAGGTGACGCTGGACGAAAACGGCGAGGCGCAGTATGAGTGGATGGCGGGTATGCCCAACATCACCTCTCCCTACACGCTGTCGCTGGCTGCCACCTTCGTACAGAACGACAGGACCTATACTTGGGACGGCGTGAACGCCACTAACAGCCTGGCAGGTGTGGTGACGGGTGCCCTGCCTACGGGTACCAATTTCGTCACTTCCGGTCCCGACCAGGTGACGATGATTCTGCGTGACCCCGCCGGTACCGCCTCACAAGCCTACTGGGAGGCTGGCAACACGGTGACGAGCACCTTGACCACAGAGCAGTCGTTTGGCAATGAGCGCGAGGAGATGACCCATACGGAGATCGGCGTCGAGTTGACAACGTTTACCGGTGTAGGCATAGGAGCCTTTGCGGGCGTCATCCAAACCAACAAGCAGATGGCATCGGTCGATCTGGGTATTGTTACCGAAATATCGGGTGCAACCTCCAACTCGATGACTTTCAGTAGCACTACGACCAAGCGAGTGAGCACCAGCGACCAGCCGGAGTATGTGGGCGCACAGGGCGACGTGTTCATCGGCAACGCCACAAACATTCTCTTCGGCAACGCCCGCAGCGTGGGCCTGAAGAAGGATGGCGGGAACTATTCGCTGACGGCCATGGACAACTATGTGACGGGGCAGGAGTTCGGTACGACGTTCAACTACACGCAGAACTATATCGAGAACGTAATGATTCCGAACTTCATCAGCCTGCGTAACAGTTACCTCAGCAAGGGCGTTGACGACGAGGGCATGACATATACTTCGACGGTCGAAGAGGACGATGACAACTACGGTGCTAAGGGCTATTACACCTGCACCAAGCCCGCCAGCGGCACGAAGCCCCTCTATACCGACTCCGTTGCCTACTACAACGAGCAGATCAAGAACTGGGTGAACGTGCTGGCCTACAACGAGCAGATGAAGGTGAAGGCCATCGACAACCGCAAAACGTACATTGACTCGAACCAGAGTTTCGACTCAGGTACATTCATTGAGGCATCGACGACCTACACAACAGGCATCACCCAAAGTTACACCACCAACTTCGAAGCCCATGTGGTGTTAGGGTTGGGTACCGACATCACCGTCTTCGGACAGGACGTGAACGTCAACGTGCAGAACACCGTCTCGTATGGAAACTCTGAAACCACTGAAGGCGGCTACGAGCGCACCGTCACCACAGGCTACACCCTGATGGAGGCTGGCGACGACGATGCCCTGACGGTGGATGTCTATAAGGCTCCCGACGGCATGGGTGCCATCTTCGTGACCCGTGGCGGACAGACCACCTGTCCGTATGAGGGCGAACAGAAGACCAAGTACTTTGAGCCGGGCATGCACACCATTGCTACCGCCACGATGCAGATTGAGAAGCCTGTCATTGCCGTGGAGGATGCTGCCAACAATGCCGGAGGCGTGCCCGCCGGCAAGAGGGCATCGTATAACCTGCTGCTAACCAACGAGAGCGAGACGGGCGAGGACTGCTACTTCGACCTCTTCGTCATCGATGAGACTAATACGGAGGGCGCGAAGTTGACTATCAACGGTGAGCCGTTCGGCAATGGCCGTGCCGTACTGGTGCCTGCTGGTGGAACGGTGCGCATGAACTTAGAACTGGCGCAGAACAACACGGGCGGACTGACCTACGAGGACATCGCCGTCGTGCTAGCCTCACAGTGCCAGAAAGACCCGGCAAGCACATGGGAAGTGATCGGCGACACGGTTTATATCTCGGCAGATTTCGTGCCGACAAGTACCGATGTGGCCCTGCGCATCGACAATACCACGGTGAACACCTCGACGAAGGGCATGCTGCCACTGACGGTGAGCGGCTACGACCCGAACTACGACGGTCTGAAATACATCGCCGTGCAGTATCAGGGCGTGGGCGAGACGGCCTGGCACGACGCCCGCAAGTATGTGATGACGGAAAACGACATCGTAAACGCGCAGATAGAGGAAGTACTGCCTACGAGCGGTATCATCAACCTGAAGTTCGACATGACCAACTCGGCCGTGTTCCCCGACCGCACCTATAAGTTCCGCGCCATCTCAGCCCGTACCTACGGCACTGGTGAGGTGACCGTCGTGAGCGATGAGATAAAGGTGGTGAAGGACATGAGCCGTCCGAAGCCACTCGGACAGCCGCAGCCCACCGACGGCATCCTGTCGGCAGGTGACGAACTGAGCATCCTCTTCAACGAGAATATCCTGTCGGGCGAACTGACGAAGGATGCCAACTTCCTAGTGACTGGTGTGCTGAACGGCTCTGAATTAGCCCACAGCACTGCCTTGGAACTGGAGAATACCGATCAGGCTGCCGCTACGGAGGCCAACATCACGCTGGCTAACAAGAGTTTCGCCGCTGATATGTGGCTGAAGGCCGACGGCAAGGGTACTATCCTGAGCCACGGCACGGGCGCACAGAAGATGAGCATCGGCCTGAATGCCGAGGAACAGTTAGAGGTGACCTTCGAGGGAGAGACCTATACCTCTCTTAATAAGGTGCCGCAGCAGAAATGGACCTTCCTGACGCTGAGTTACGAGAAGACCGCCGCTGGCGGTAAGTTGAGCGCACAGGTGGCAGACGACGCCAATACCACCGTCCTGTTTGATAATCTTGACGTGGTGGCTTACGAGGGTACCGGTCCGCTGGCCGTCGGTCAGCAGATGAAGGGTGCCATCCATGAACTGCTGCTCTGGGACGAGGCCCATGACATCGTCACCGCCCTGCAGCAGCGGAGCGTGACGAAGAGTCCTGCCACACGCCACCTGATCGGCTACTGGAAGATGGACGAGGGCGAAGGCACCCAGATTAACGACTATGCCCGCAACCGTCACATGACGATGGCTGCCGAGACCTGGCATATCGAGAACGAGAACAAGGCCGTCAGCCTCGACGGTACGAAGCACTTAGGCATCGCCACGGGAGAGATCCCGCCGATGCCGGAGGATGACTATGCCGTAGAACTCTGGGTGAAGGCAGACCAGCAGACGGGTGAGACCCAGTTGTTGCAAGGCGGTGAGGTGAGCCTTTGGATAAACAGTAGCGGACTGTTGCAGTTGACTTCCGGCGCATCTACCATCCAAGCCGGCGATAAGAGCATCCTGGACAACGCCTGGCACCATGTGGCACTGAACGTGTTGCGACAGGGTAATACCGCCGTCTATGTGGATGGTGAGACTCGTGCCACCATCGCCTCTACCTCTATTGGGACTATCGCCAGCGACTCGATGATCATCGGAGCACGTCGCACGGTACAGGATCTGACCACGGCAAACGTGCTTTACAAGTACGACCGTCAGTTGAAGGGAACCATTGACGAGGTGCGTATCTGGAACGCCACGAAGAACGCCGACCAACTGCGAAAGGCACGGAAACTGCGCCTGACGGGTCAGGAGCCGGGACTGGCTGCCTACTATCCGTTTGAGGTGAAGACGCTCAACAACTTCAACCAAGTGGTGACCAACGGCAGCGATGCCGACCTGACTGGCAGTAACCATCAGGCAGAACTCTCAAAGACGGCTATCCTCGATGCAGAATATGTAGATGAGGCACCCGCCTTGCGCCTGAAGCCAGAGGAGACGAATGTCAGATTCAGTTTCACGTCGAGCAACAACAAGATCGTGATCGACATTGATGAGACGCCCGCGAAGATCGAGGGCTGCACGCTGAACTTCACCGTTCGCAGCGTACACGACCAGAATGGTAACCTATCTGAGCCTGTCACTTGGTCAGCCTATGTCAACCAGAACACTTTGGTCTGGACGGATAAGGAACTCAGCGTGACGACACCGTCGAACGTGGAAGCCTATGTGACAACCGCGATTGAGAACAAGGGCGGTACGGTACAGAACTGGATGCTGAGCGGCATGCCGTCATGGATAGAGGCCAGTATGGAATACGGCCAGTTGTCGGCCCTGAGTGAGCAGGACATCACCTTCATCATCAGTGAGGCCACACCTATCGGCAAGTATGAAGAGACCATCTATCTGAAGGGTAACGACGGTATCGAGGCACCGCTTACACTGCACATCAACGTCACGGGCACAACACCGGAATGGAGTGTCAGGGCCAGCGACTATGAGAACTCTATGAACGTCATCGGACAGTTGAATGTGCTGAATGTGCCGACAGAGGATACAGAGGATATCGTGGCTGCCTTCGTGGGCAGCGAGTGCCGCGGCGTGGCACATCCCGTCTATAAGGAGCGCTACGACAACTACTTCGTCACACTGGATATCTATGGCAATGCCTCCGACGAGGGAGAGCCGTTGACCATCAGGGTGTTCGACGCATCCACTGGCATCACCTATCCGGTCGTACAGACCAGCGTCACGCTCAACTTCGAGAGCAATGCACTGAAGGGTACCTATCAGGAGCCTGTCAAGTTCAACGCCATGGATCTGCTGGAGCAGACGAAGAGCCTGAGCAAGGGCTGGAACTGGCTGTCGTTCTATGTGAAGGCAGAGGACATGACACTGCCCACCGTCTTCGCCGAAGCCGACAATGTGACGGTGGTGAAGAGCCAGCGCACCTATATGCAGAACGCCGGTGACGGCTGGAAGGGCCGTACGATGACCCTGAACAACCAGGAGATGTACAAGGTGCAGGCCTCCGAGGCACAGACGCTGAGCGTGATCGGCGACAAGGCCGACACGCAGCAGGCACCAATCTCCCTGATGCCCGGCTGGAACTGGGTGGCCTACAACGGCACACAGAACATGAGCGTGGCCAATGCCCTGGCTGACTTCGATGCCCAGGACGGCGACATCATCAAAGCCCAGCGCGGCTTCGCCAACTGGGACGGCTATGAGTGGTCGGGCTCTCTGAAGGCGCTGGTACCCGGTGAGGGCTATATGATCAAGAGTACGAAGGAGGCCACGTTCAGTTACCCGAGTGCTGTCGCTCCCGCCAGAGCCCGTGAAACAGAGGGCGAGCAGGTAAGACTGCCGATGGTATTCGCGCCGACGGACTACCACCAGTTCAGTGAGAACATGACGATGGTGGCCCAGGTGAGGATCAACGGTCTGCCCGCTGCAGATGTGGAGGTCGGTGTGTTTGCCGGCGACCAGTGCCGCACGGCAGAGGTCTCTGACGCCAACGGTATCGTCTATCTGACCATCCCCGGTGAGGGCTATGCCCAACTCACGCTGCGCGCTACCGACGGTCAGACGACATACACCGTGGAGAAGACCTTGGAATATGCCAACGACCAGATGATTGGTTCAACCCACGAACCGTTTATCATCAACTTCGACATCACGGGTATCAGTACCGTTGAGAACGGTACTGGCGGTGACGACCGTCTCTACGACCTGCAGGGGCGCCGGGTACAGCGCCAGGCTGAGAATACGGAGCGTCCCACACTGAGAAAGGGCGTGTATATCGAGAACGGACAGAAGAGAGTAATCAAATAAGCATCATATCAATATGAAAAGAATCACGAAATGGAGTATGACGCTGCTGGCAGGCCTGTTGCTATGGCCTGCCGCCGGCAGCGCACAGTCAGCAGACGACATCGCATTCGACAAGGGAATAGACCCGAATGGCGTGTTCCCGGTAGTGGACGCCCACAAATATCCGAACACGATGACGGTCACGGCACAGGCCACCCTGGAAGGTCAGCCGTTGGGCAAGGATGCCATCATCGCCGTCTTTGCCGGTGACGAGATCAGGGGCAAGGAGTGTCCTGTCAACGATACGGACAAACTGGCCTACCTGACCATCTACGGTGAGAGTGCCACATTCCTGACGTTCAAGGTGTGGTATAACGACAGCATCTATGATTGCAGGGAGAAACTGGAGTTCAAGAGCGACGAGAGCCTGGGCAGCAGTTCAGGGCCCTACGCCATCACCCTCGTGACGGACGCTGATGGCAGCCTGACGCCTCCCGTGGCAAAGACCGATCTCGTCTATACCGGTACCAAGCAGGATCTGGTGACGGCGGGCTCGTCGGAAACGGGCACCATGCAGTACTCATTCGACGGTAAGACCTACGGCACCGATATCCCGCAGGGGACGACCATCGGAGAATACACCGTCTATTTCAGGGTGGAGGGTTACACCGGCTATAAGGACGTGGATCCGGATTCCATCAAGGTGAGCATTGCCCCCAAGGCTATCACCGTCACTGCCGACAATCAGACGAAGACCGCCGATGAGGACGATCCCAAACTGACCGCCACCGTGAAGGGTCTTTGCGGCGAGGACCAGGTGACCTACACCCTCAGCCGTGAAGAGGGCAACGAAGTCGGCACCTACAAGATCAGCGTAACTGGTGAGGAAATCCAGGGCAACTATACTGTCAGTTTCGTCGAAGGCACATTCACCATCACCACTGCTCCGGTTGTAGATAAGGAAGATCCCGTGACCATCGATGACCAGACATTCTATGAGATGACAGATGATGCGAAGGAGGACACCAGGGAGAATATCCAGACCGACCTGATCCTCTCTTCCGAGGCCAGCGCCAGTGCCACTGTGACCGACGACGGCACCATCACCTTTGCAAAGGGTTCGAAGGATGCAGACATCGCCATTCCGAATGCCACGAAGGGACAGGTGCTGACCGTCACCTTCGACGGTGTGATGACTGGTAAGAAGAGTCAGTTGGAGAGAATCAATGCTCCCGCTGCCACCCGCGGCAGCGGAGACGCTGATGAGGATATCGAACTCATCTCCGAGGCGGAGTACGAGGTGCTCGAAGACGGTGACATCATCCTCACCCTGAAACTTGAGGAGGCTCCCGCAGAGATCGAGAGCATCACCCTCGTAACCCCCGAGCCGATCCCCACCTATAGCATCAAGATCGGCAGCAATGGCAAGAGCACCTTCTGCGGCGACGAGGGACTGGACTTCAGTGGCTCGGATGAGGTGAAAGCCTTCATTGCCACGGGTTACGACAAGACTGAGGGTATCATCTGGATGACCCGTGTCATGGATGTACCTGCTGGTGTACCCGTTGTCATCAAGGGCGAGGCCGACAAGACCTATGAGATTCCCATCACCGACGGCGGCACCTCTTATTATGAGAACATGTTCGTGGGCAACACCACTGGTAAGACGGTGGTGATCAACGCGACGGAAGAGGACGAGGAACTGGGCACGCTCCAGAACTACTACATGAAGGGCGGCCAGTTCATGAAGGTGAACGGGACGGCGAACATCGGCCCGAACAAGTGCTACCTGCAGTTGCCCGCCACATTCGAGGAAGCAACGACGGGTGAGGCCTTCAAGGTGAAGATCGCCGCCTCGGGCAAGTCATCATTTGCCGCACCATACGATCTCGACTTCACAGAACTGGGCGATGACGTGAAAGCCTTCACGGCCACGGGCTACGATGCCAGTTCGAAGACCATCTGGCTGACCCGCGTCAGGAAAGTCCAGCAGGGCGAGGGTCTGCTGCTGAAGGGCACGGCCGGTCAGACCTACACGATACCGTCGGCAAGTGTTCAGGCCAACTATGTGAACATGTTCGTGGGCAACATCAGCGGTGAAGACCTCAAGATCAACGAGGAATCTGACGACGAGTTCTGGACGAACTATTACCTGAAGAAAGGTACGTACATGAGCGTGAGCGGCTCGGCCAATATCGGCAATAACAAGAGTTACCTCCAACTGCCGACCTCGATGCTGGCCGGCACCACAGGTGCCCGCAGCGAGGATGCCCTATCCTCCTCGGATGTCCTAGGCGACCTAGGCACCCAGGAAAACCTAGGAGATCTAGATAATCTAGGAATTCCTAGCACCTGCCATCTGGCTGAACTCGAGACGGAGTCCATGCCGATCGTCTTCGGCAGCATCGGCGGCGACGATGAAACCACGGGCATCAAGGACAATAACCGTGAAACAATAACCAATAACCGTGACGGCCAGTGGTACACGATTAGTGGCCAGCGCATCGATAAGCCCACGAAGAAGGGGCTCTACATCCACGACGGAAGGAAGGTTGTCGTGAAGTGACGTGCGCGCCCGCGCGCGATAGTAGGTTAAAGCCGAAAACAAGTGTCCCATCTGTCCCATGTGTCCCTGTCGTTTTGCGGAAAAGGGACAGATGGGACAGGTGGGACACATAAAAAGTGAGTATGGCAACTATATATGTGTGCACGTATGTACGCGCGCTGAGAGAAGGATCGAGAATTCATCCGTATAGTGGCTCCGTAGCAGAAAACGGAGCCACTATAGGAAAAAATGGTGGCTCCGTATGATTGTACGGAGCCACTATAGAGAAGAATACTGCTTCGGTGTACACAAGGGGACGCTCTTTGTAGGATCATTGGCCGCAGAGGGCGGCGTAGGGACAGGTGTCGCAGCGCTTGCGGTCGTCGGTGGGCGTGAAGGATTGGGCGGGGTCGAAGATCTCGTCCAATTTGTTGTCGAGCAACTGCATGAAGGAGTCGCTGACGGTGGCGATGTCGCGCACGGGCTCCTTGCCGAGACAGAGCGTGGGGTCGTAGTCGTCGGCACCGGCATGTTGGATAAAGAGCAGGGCAGGGGAGACGGGGATGTCTTCGGCGGCATGCTCCTGACGGACGATATGGCTGTAGAGAAAGGCCTGGAGATAGTAGTCGCTGTGGTTCTTGATGTTCTGCGGGTCGAAGACTGCCTCTATGTCAGGGAGGGCCTTGAGGCGATAGCCACCCGTCTTGTAATCCACGACACGGATGCGCGGCTCGCCAGTCCCGGGGTCTGTGACCTGATCCAGACGGTCGATGTATCCGCCGATCACGGTCTGTAACTTTCCGCCGATGGTACAGGGCATATCGACACGCTTCTCCAGACCGAGGATGGTGAAGGGTGTCAGACGACGGTCTGTCTCCAGAAGTTGTCGCACATATCTGATGATGACCTCACGGTTGATGAGTTGGAGCCCGTCTAAGGGTGGCATGGGCCGCGAGGGATCCTTGATCTGGAAGAGTTCGCTCTTGATGGCGGCATCCACGGCCTGTTCTGCCTCCGTGCCTTTCAGCAGGTCGTCGATGGCGAGGGCGGTGATATGGTTGCCCGTCAGTGCCTTCAACCGTTCATAGACCGTCTGGGCCGAGAGGTGGAAGATATTGCCGAAGATGCGGTTGTCGATGAGGTCGTCCTCGTTGTCGTCGGGTTCCATGAGGTTGGAGACGTAGCGGTAGAAGAACCGCAGTTGGCAGCGCAGATAGTTGCTGATGGCGGTGGGACTGATGCCGCCTTGCTCCTGGCTGAACCGCTGCCGGAGGATCTGCATGACGGCTTCCGTCTTTTCAATGGCCTGTGGGGAACGGTGGCTTATACCCTGTCCGGCCTTGAGGGTCTGGAAGGTGACGGGATGGCCGCTCTCCACCATGAGTTGGAGCATGAAGCGCGACATCTCACCCGTCTGTCCGTCGTTGGTGGCGTTGTTATAGACGAGGGTGATATCCGAGGCGCGCTGCAGCAGACGGTGGAAGTAGTAGGCGTAGATGGCCACCTTGTGGTCGATGGTCGTCAGTCCGTAGGCCTTGCGGATGCTGTAGGGGATGAAAGAGGTGTCGTTGACGCCACGGGGCATGTTCCCCTCGTTACAGGACAGCAGCACCACATGGTCGAAGTCGATGTTGCGCGTCTCCAGCACGCCCATTACCTGGATGCCCTCGGCGGGTTCTCCGTGGAAGGGGATGGTGGTGCTTTGTATCATCTGCGAAACGAGTCTTTGTAGGATGGTGATATCAACCTGAAGATCACCGCTTTCCGACAGTTCGCTGATGCGGTTTAGAAGGGTGTAGGCGCGGAAGAGTGACTCTTGTGTGAGGGCATCGGGCTCTCCGATGCTGAGGGCTATCTGGCGGACGGTGTCCCGCAGCCACGGTAGGATATTGTCGGGTATGTTGTCGAGCGTGAGGTACTGGGCGTAGGGATGCTGGTTCAGGGCTCTGAGCAGTCGCGGCTGGTAGCGCCCCGTCATCTTGGAACGGCCGTAGATATGGAGGTTGAACAGTTGCGTGATGAGCGAGGCGATGGCCGTCTGACCGAGGGGATAGCCGGTGGTGACGTTCACCTTCTCCACGGCTTCGGGCAGACAATGGATGACGGTGGGCAGGAGCGACTCGTCGCAGAGCACGATGGCCGTGCGACGGCCTCCCTTGATGCGCTCATCATTGAGCCACTGACTGATATAGCGCGCCTGGATGTTCTCGGTGGGGGCGGAGATATAGCGGATCTGTTTCTGACGGGCGAAGTTCGCATAGATCTCCTGCTGGTGGATGTCCATCTCGTTGGGAAACTCGCTCAGGTATTGGGCAATATAGTGGCCGGCCTCGTTCTTCCCGAGGTAATACTCGTCGAAGTCCCAGTAGAAGCGGGCCCTGCCTTCTTGCTTCAGACGACGGAATAATGCCTGTTCCACCTGCTGGAGCAGGTTGAAGCCCACGAAGATATAGGTGTCGTAACGGAACTGGACGGTCTCGTCGGTGGCCACCCGGCGGTAGAGGGCACCCTCGTAGGCCAACTGCTGGCGGGTCAGTTCCTGGTTATAGGTCTCGTAGATGTCGCCGATATGGCTCCACAGTCGCAGGAAACGCTGTTTGAGTTCGCTGTTATGGTCGTCGGAGAAGTTGCTGAAGAAGCGGCGTATCATCTCCCGCTGTTCGTCCGTGAGGTAGGAGACGTCGTCGAGTTCGTGGATGTCGCGCAGGTTGGCGAATACCTTGTCGGCGGGCGCCATGTTCTTGTCGAGGTCATCGAAGTCGGCCAGCAGCAGTTGTCCCCAGCCGTAGAAATGGTCAAGGGTCTCGTCGATGCCCGTGCAACGCGTGAAGCATTTGTACAGGTCGCATACGAGTTTGATGGGGTCAGCCACCTTCAGTGCCGAGTGGTTGCGGAAGAGGTCGCTGATGGTGATGTAGGCTGGACTCCACAGGGGCTTGCCCGCCAGACGCGCCAGGTGCTCATTGAGGAAGAGCGAGGCACGCTTGTTGGGGAAGACCACCGCGATGTGCGAGAGGTCGGTGCCGTATTTGGAGAGCAGGTCGGCTGCGACGTATTCGAGGAAACTCTTCATGTCAGACAACTGGGTTTTGAGGTTTCACTTCTTCGATCTTGTTGCTATAGACGTACCAGAGATAGCCCGTGATGCTGGTATGTCCCATGGAGGCGAGGAGGGTCATGTACTCCCGCACCTGTTCGTGGTATTCGGGCTTGGGGGCACCGAACTTGAAATCGACAACCACCCATTCGCTGCCGTCGGTCATCACCCGGTCAGGACGGCGCTCTGTCACCTGTCCGTCTTCGAAGGAGAGGATGGTACACTCGTTGAAGAGCGTCCAGCGGGAGGAGAACCAGTCGGCGACCTTCGGATGGCTGAGGCGCTTGCGGAGCATGCCGGTGATGCGCTCGGCGGTGATCTGCTCATCGTAGAGCACCCCCTCGAACTGGAGTCTGCTGAGGGCATCGTCGATATCGTCCGCCGTGTGGATGGTGGAGAAGATCTGATGGAGCACGCTGCCTGTCTGGATATAGTTGCGGCGCTGCCCGTCGTCCTCGTCCTCACCCGCCATGAAGTCGCGGCTGCGGTTACTCTGAAGGAAGGAGACCTTGCTCTCCTGGTAGCGGTAATCGACAGCGACCGGCGACGAGGATTGGAGGAAGGGGTTAGTGCTAGCATCACTAGCAGGGCTAGCGGAACTGGTTTCTGACTCGCCGTAGGCGAAAATGATGGGCTGCTGCTCGTCTTCGAGGCCTTCGAGGACGGCCGGGGGCAGATCGCCGGCCACAAGGGGGAGGCATTGCTCGATGAGGGTTGCGCGCGAGCCACTGGCCTTGCGTCGCCCGATAACGTAGAGCCCCTTGCGGGCACGGGTAAAGGCGACATAGAGCAGGTTGAGGTTATCGACGGTGTTCTGCAGGTGCTCGTGCAGGTAGTCGTGCTCGTAGATGGTGCCCATCATCTGCTTCTGACTGTAGTCGATGGGGACGATGGGCAGTTCGTTGAACGGTGCTTCCCCGGGCTGGCACCAGAGGATGTTTCCGCTCTTCTCCAGTTGCCAGTCGCAGAAAGGACAGATCACATGGTCGAATTCCAGTCCCTTCGCCTTGTGGATGGAGATAATGCGCACGCCCTCCGTCTCGTCGCTCTGGATGGTCTTGCTGCAGAGGGTCTCGTCCCACTCGCCGAGGAAGGCATCGATACTGGCGGTATTCTCGCTGATGTAGGTCGTCAGGTGGTCGTAGAAGGCACAGACGTAGGCATTCTGACCGTTCATCTGTTCGAGTCGGAAGATGGCATGGAGGCGTTCCACCAGTTCGTAGAGCGGCAGGGCGAGCAGTTCTTTCTGGTGGTCCCTGAAAGCCTCGGGCAGATGGTCGTCGAGGTTGCCCGTGCTCAACAGGAGTTCGTCATCGTCGAGTATCTTCACGATGGCCGCCTTCGTCAGTTGGTCGTCAGGGTGGGTGAGGAGCCGCAGGGCCAGCACGAGCAGGCTGACGGCAGGGGAGGCGTCCAGACGGAAGGCCTCGTCGGAGACGATCGTCACCTCGGGCATCTGTTCCATGAAGTACTGGGCAACCACGGGGATGAAGGCGTTGGCACGGACGAGGATGGCCATCTCCTTCTGCCTTACCCCTCGTGCCGTCAAGGCACTGATGGTGTCGGCAATCTGACGGAGTGTCGCTTCCTGATAGTCGTCTGACGGCAGGAGACGGACGCTGATCTCTCCTGCTGGCTGACGGTCTTCAGGTATCAGTTGCTCCACGTCGGCGTATGCCCTCTGTAGTTGCTCCGCCTCTTCTTCGTTGAGTTCCCGCTGTGCCAGGTATTCCAGGTGGGCGGCATGGCGGAAGAAGGTATTATTGAACTCAATGATGTTTCGCTCAGATCTGTAGTTTGTCTTTAGTGGTAATGTGATAATCTGCTGGTCTTCAAACTGTTGTTCGATATCGTTGAGCAATCTCCAGTCGCCTGAGCGCCAGCGGTAGATGCTCTGCTTGACATCGCCCACGATGAGGCTGCTGCCCTGTTCGTGGCTCAGTGTCTCGGCCAGGAGCACCTTGAAGTTCTGCCACTGTACGGTGGAGGTGTCCTGGAACTCGTCGATCATCACGTGTTCCAACTGGGTGCCGATCTTCTCGAAGATGAAGGGGGAGTCGCTTTCGCCGATGAGGGAGTGGAGCAGTTGCTGGGTGTCGCTGAGGAGGAAGCGGTTACTGGTCTCGTTCAGTTCGCGCACTTTCCTTTCGATGCTGCTCAGTAACCGCAGTTGGTTGAGGTGGCGCAGGGTGAGGTCAGCAGACTTGTAGATCCGCCACTGACGGGGGCGCTCCTCGACGGCCATACGGAGGATGTCGCCCAACGTGGTGTCGGCGAGGGCATGGATCAGTTCGCGCCTGGGGTGACTCTTCTTATACCATTTCGTGGGGTCACCGAGACTGTCAGTGACGCGCTTGCCCACAACGCTCTCGTCAAAGATGCCCTGTTGCAGTTTGAGGAAGAAACTGCAGAGGCCCGTCTTGCCGTAGGAGAAATCGTCGATGGTCAGACCCTCGCCGTCAAGGATGTCGAAGAAACGGTCGGCCATCCCCTTCATCCTTTCCTGGGAAGCATCACGGAGTTCGCGGAGACGGGTGGCATAGTCCTCGAAGAAGCCCGGCTTGCCCATCTTCTGTTCCAGTGTCCGGCTCACCTCCTTGTATTCGTCCTTGAAGATGGTGCGCCCGAACTTCTTGATCTGGGAGATGACATTCCACGACTTGTCGTCGGAGATGTTCTCCATGATGTACTTCAGGATCCACTGGAGCACGGTGTCCGTGGTACTGAGATCCTCAATCATCTGATCCACGGCCAGTTCCTCCACCTGCACGTCATTGAGTCCGATGCGGAGGTTCGTGGTCAGGTCGAGTTCCCTCGCCATGTTACGGAGCACGCTCTGGAAGAAGGTGTCAATGGTCTCCACGCGGAAGTAACTGTAGTTGTGGAGCAGGTTGGTGAGTCCTATGCCCGCCCGCTCACGGATGGTTTCCGGTGGCAGTCCTGTCTTCTCCTCAATGGCCCTCAGGTATTTGTCGGAGTCGGGCAACTGTCTCCAGATGCCGTAGAGTTGGCTGAGGATACGCATTTTCATCTCCTCGGTGGCCTTGTTGGTGAAGGTCACGGCGAGGATCGTGCGGTAACTCTGCGGGTTCTCCACCAGCAGACGGATATACTCGGTGGCGAGGGTGAAGGTCTTGCCGCTGCCCGCCGATGCCTTATAGACTGTCAGGGGTCTTACCATCGTTTAAAGAGTTCAAAGTCAAAACTGATGCCGATCCTCTGGAAGTGGGTATTCAGGAAACTGGCAAAGAGTCCGACGGAGATATAGCGGTTGGTGAAACCGTAGCCGATCTCCGTGTAGGGACGGGTATGATCCAGGAACACGCCGCTGACATACAGTCTCTCCTTCTCAATATACTTGCCGAGGTAGGGGAGCCAGGTGGCGAACAGCAAGGGTGACTCGTAAGACACGTTGCTGCGTATATAGTAGTTGGATTCATTATACAAGTTGCTCCTGAGCAACTGGAAGTCGCCGCTCCAGTCGTCATCCCAGCCTTCCGGCAGGTTGTTGTCGCAGAAGTTGGCATAGTCGAGGAAGTAGTTGTCGTTTCTGTCGCTATAGAATCCGTAGCCCGCCCGCAGGTTGAGTACCCTGAGACCGGGGAGTTTCTTCTTCCACTGGGCGTCGAACTCCCAGCGCTCGTAGTCGATGTTTGACCGGAAGACGTTCTTGATACTCCTCTCCCAGTCGATGGAGATGACGGGCCCCCTGTTGAGCCAAGGCGAGAACTTGAGTCCGATCATAGGGGCAAAACTGCGGTACTCGGTGGGGACGCCATACTGCTGCATCAGTCCTTTGTTGATGGCCAGGCGCTGGTGGAACACGATACCGCTCTCGATGTCAAACCAGTCGAAGAGCATGATATTGTTGAACACCCGCACGTGGTTGTCGGTGAACTTGTCCATGTCCTTGTCCTTGAAGTCGATGGTGTCACGGTGCTCATGGTTGATCTGGTCCATCACCGTGGAGTTGCTGATGCGGTTGCCATTGCCCCAGACGATCTCTGCATATCCGTTACGCTTCGGGTTATAGGTCATGCGCAGCGGGGCGGTGAAGTAGAACTGGCGCTGTTTGAAGTTGTAGCCGAAGGTGGGTTCGAAGGTCAGGTAACGGTGGGGCGAGAAGGTGTATCTGGTGTAGAGCCGCATCTTGTAGGAGAGTCCCCTGCTGCCGCTGTATCTGACGTAGAGGGGGTTGATGATGGGCGTGAGGTAGAACTCGGCCTTGTCGGACTCGGCGGCGATGGGGGTCACGAGTTGGTCGCCCACGGTGTCCCAGAGGATCTTCTTGATGAGGTTCTGCTTCTTGGGCATGGTGTCCTCTTCCACGATGTTCACCGTGTCGGGGGCATGAAGGATATCGTACTCCTCGTAGATCCGTTTGTCGGTCTCCGTCAGGGGGAACGGACGGATGGAGTCCATCAGTTCGCGGCTTCTCTCCTTGTCGATGCTGTCAGGCAGTTCCGTCTGGCACTGGTAGGACGCGTCGAAGAGCGCACTGATGCGGTTGCCCACGAAGTTGAAGGTGGCGGCGGTGGTGCACCTGGCGGGCATGAGCGACCGGGCACCCTCCATACCCTGGGTGATCTCCGTACGGAAACTGATCATGTCGAACTCCCCGTTGAGCAGGGTACGGATGATACGCCCTGTCTCCGTCTCCACGATGGCATAGCCGTTGACAAGTTGCGTGTTGTAGAGTTTCGGACGGAACTCCAGTCTGGTGGTACCGTCTTTCTGGCGTTTCTGCGTGAAACGGTAGTACCTGCGGTTGGTCTTGTTGAAGGGCGACAGCATGTGTCCGTTGTAGAGGTCGATGTCGTAGATGTTGGGCGTCGCATAGTCGAGCAGGGTGGGCATGGCCTTGCGGTTCTTGCGGATCGTGCCCGAGAGCAACTGGTTGCTGAGGTCGAACTCATGGGCGTTCTTGAACGTCACCTTGTTGTACGATTCCCGGATATACTCCCTCGGGTCCTTGGCCAGCACGTACATCGTGGGGATGAGCCAGAGCGTCACGTTACGGCGCTCCACGTTGAAGCGGAACTTGGCATACACATTGTCCTCGATGCCCTCTATGGCGGTCGTGTGCTCCTTCTGATATTGATAGATACGGCCCAGTACCAGAGAGTCCTCCTTGTTACTGGCAGAAAGCATACCGGGTATTGACGTCAGCAGGAAGCCCAGTATGATTGTCCGGATGGATCGTTGGTCGTATCTCAATGTCTATTTCAATTTCTCCCTCAGGTACTGGCCCGTGATGCTCTCCTGACAGTTGGCCACCTCCTCGGGTGTCCCGGCCACCACCAGACCGCCGCCCTTGTCGCCGCCATCGGGACCGAGGTCTATCACGTGGTCAGCACACTTGATGATCTCCATGTTGTGCTCGATGATGAGGATGGTATGGCCCCGTTCGATGAGGGCGTTGAAGGCATGCAGCAGACGGTCGATGTCGTGGAAATGGAGGCCCGTGGTCGGCTCGTCGAAGATGAAGAGCGTAGGCTCCTGCTTCTCCTGTCCGATGAAGTAGGCCAGTTTCACGCGCTGGTTCTCGCCACCGGAGAGGGTGGAGGAGTTCTGGCCCAGTTTGATATAGCCAAGTCCCACGTCATCCAGGGTCCTGAGACGGTTGACGATGGTCTTCTCCCCGTGCTCCCCGAAGAACTGGAGGGCCTCGGAGATGGTCATGTTCAGCACGTCGTCGATATTCTTGCCGTGGAAGTTCACGTCGAGGATGTCCTTCTTGAATCGGTGGCCGTGACAGGCCTCGCACTCCAGTACGAGGTCGGCCATGAACTGCATCTCCACGGTGATCACGCCGGCACCCTTGCACTCCTCGCAGCGTCCGCCGTCGGCATTGAACGAGAAGTACTGTGACGTGAATCCCATCTGCTGACTCAGCGGCTGTTCGGCGTAGAGGTCGCGGATGGCGTCGTAGGCCTTCACGTAGGTGGCGGGGTTCGAACGGGTGCTCTTGCCGATGGGGTTCTGATCGACGAACTCCACGCGCCTGACGGCATCGGTATCGCCGCCGAGACCGAGGTATTCGCCCGGTGCGTCGCACACATCGCCGATATGGCGTTTCAGGGCGGGGTAGAGGATGCCTTTGATGAGGCTCGACTTACCTGAGCCCGACACGCCCGTCACCACCGTCATGACGTTCAGGGGAATCTGTACGTCGATGCCGCGCAGGTTGTTCATCCTGGCACCCTTGATGTCGATATGCCTGTTCCACGGGCGACGGCTCTTGGGCACGGGGATCTCCTCCTCATGGAGCAGATACTTCACGGTATAACTCTTGGGGTATTTCTTCAGTGAGGTCTTGTGGATGTCCTTGGCATCCCCGTCGAAGACGATCTCTCCGCCGAGCCGTCCTGCGTCGGGGCCGATGTCGATGAGATGGTCGGCGGCGCGCATGATCTCCTCGTCGTGCTCCACCACCACCACCGTATTGCCTAATGCCTGTAACTCCTTCAGCACATGGATCAGGCGGTCGGTATCCCGTGAGTGGAGGCCGATGCTGGGCTCGTCGAGGATATAAAGCGACCCCACGAGTGAACTGCCGAGACTCGTGTAGAGGTTGATGCGCTGGCTCTCGCCACCGGAGAGCGTATTCGAGAGACGGTTGAGTGTCAGATAGCCAAGTCCCACATCCAGAAGGAATTGCAGCCGACTGGTGATCTCCGTCAGGAGCCGTTTGCCGATCTCTGCGTCGTGAGCGCTGAGTTCCAGACGGTCGAACCATTCCTTCAGTCTCACCACGGGCATCTGCACGAGGTCGGTGATGCTCCTGCCGCCGATCTTCACGTAGTCGGCCTCCGGCTTCAGTCGCGTGCCGTGGCATACGGGACAGTTGGTCTTGCCCCGATATCGGGCCAGCATCACGCGGTATTGGATCTTGTATTGGTTCTCCTTCACCATCTGGAAGAAGAAGTCGATGCAGGGCTTCTCCTTCGCCCCTTTGTCGGAGGGCAGGCCGTGCCAGAGCCAGTCCTTCTGCTGCTGGCTGAGGTTCATGTAGGGTTCGAAGATGGGGAAATCATTGTTGGCGGCATGGTGGATAAACCACTGCTGCCACTCCTTCATTTTCTCTCCGTGCCAGCAGACCACGCAACCGTCATACACGGAGAGTGTGGTATTGGGGATCACCAGTTTCTCGTCGATGCCGATGATCTTTCCGAAGCCTTGGCACTCCGGACAGGCGCCTGCCGGGGAGTTGAAAGAGAACATCTGGTCGGTGGGCTCCTCGAAGGTCATGCCGTCGGCCTCGAACTTCATGGAGAAGTCGTAGAAGATGGTCGGTGGGAAGAGCAGTCTCAACTCTCCATGCCCCTCATAAAAGGCCGTCTCTGCGGAATCCACCAGTCGTGCTATCGCGTCCTTGCTGTCATCCACGCTCATACGGTCGATCACCAGATAAGGACACTCGGAAGTTGTGTGTCCGTCCAGCCAGTCATCAATCCTCTGGAAGTCGCCATCGACATATATCCTCGCATATCCCTCCAGTTGATACGTCTTCAACTGCTGCTCCATCGTGCGCCCCTCTCTGAGTTGTATCGGCGCCATCACCACGAAGCGTGTTCCCTTCGAGTATTCGAGCACCTTCTGCACGACATCTTCCGTGGAGTGCTTCTTCACCTCCTGGCCGCTGATGGGGGAGTAGGTCCTGCCGATGCGGGCGAAGAGCAGCCGCAGGTACTCGTAGATCTCCGTCGAGGTGCCCACCGTCGAACGGGGGTTCCTGGATATCACCTTCTGTTCGATGGCAATGGCGGGCGGGATGCCCTTGATGAAGTCGCATTCCGGCTTGTTCATCCTGCCGAGGAACTGACGGGCATAACTCGACAGGCTCTCGACATATCTTCGCTGCCCCTCGGCGTACAGCGTATCGAAGGCCAACGATGATTTGCCGGAGCCACTGACTCCGGCAATCACCGTGAATGTATTCCGGGGAATCCTGACGTCAATATTCTTCAGGTTATTGACCCTCGCCCCCTTGATCTCTATAGAATTATCAATTATCAATTTTCAATTGTCAATTTAAAGAATGCTCTTTACCGCCTCCAGCATGCCGACGCTCTTGATGAGGTCGAGATCCTGCTTGACCATGGCATTCAGTCCGGGGATCTTGTTCAGGTTCTCCTGCCAGATAAACTCAGCACCGAGCACGCCGTCAGCCACTTTCTGCGTGTCGCCCGTAGCCCACAGTTCTTTCAGCAGGGCCATGATCTTCGGATCGTCGTTGGGCGTGATCTCGATGCCGTCCTCACGCTTGCCGCCCTTGTAGTAGGTGATGATGGCGGCCAGTCCGAACACCAGTCCCTTCGGCAGTTCGCCCTTACGTTCCAAGTAGGTCTTCAGTCCCGGCAGGTCGCGCGTCTGGAACTTCGGGAAGGAGTTCAGCATGATGCTCGTCACCTGGTGATCCACGTAGGGGTTGTCGAAACGCTCCAGCACGTCGCCGGCAAACTTCTCCAACTGTTCGATGGGCAGGTCGAGTGTCTGCATCAGTTCGTCGAACTGCACCTTGTGGATATACTGGGAGATGATCTCGTGCTGACAGGCGTCGCGCACGATATCCACACCGCTCAGGAAGGCCACGGGCGAGAGTACCGTGTGCGGCCCGTTGAGCAGCGTCACCTTCCGCTTATGATAGGGCTCCTCCGAGGGCACGAACAGCACGTGCAGTCCGGCCTTGTCGGCGGGGAACTCCTGTGCCACCTCCCTCGGGGCCTCGATTACCCAGAGGTGGAAGTTCTCGGCCTGTACCACGAGGTTGTCGCGGTACGATACCTTCTCCTGGATCTCGGCGATCTCCTTGCGGGGGAAGCCCGGCACGATCCGATCCACCAGTGTGGCATAGACGCCGCAGGCCTCCTCGAACCATTTCTTGAAGTCGGCCCCGAGGCTCCACAGGTCGATATATTTCAGGATGCAGTCCTTCAGCACGTGACCGTTCAGGAAGATCAGTTCACAGGGGAAGATGATCAGTCCCTTCGTCATGTCACCGCCGAACGTCTGGTAACGGCGGTAGAGCAACTGCACCAGTTTGCCGGGATAAGAAGAGGCGGGCGCGTCCTCCAACTTACACGAGGGGTCGAAGGCGATGCCCGCCTCCGTGGTGTTGGAGATCACGAAACGGATCTCGGGCTGGTCGGCCAGTGCCATGAAGGCGGCGTTCTGCGTATAGGGGTTCAGGGCCCTGCTGATCACGTCGATGCGCTGCAGCGTGTTTACGGGCTGACCGTTCTCGCGGCCCTGCAGGTTCACGTGGTAGAGGCAGTCCTGCCCGTTCAGTATATCGGCCATGCCCTTCTCGATGGGCTGCACCACGACGACACTGCCGTTGAAGTCGGTCTTCTGGTCCATATTCCAGATGATCCAATCCACGAATGCGCGGAGGAAGTTGCCCTCGCCGAACTGTATCACCTTTTCAGGCATCACGCTCTTAGGAGCGAATTGTTTGTTAAGTGGTTTCACTGTTCTGTTCTTTTTTGGATTAATTACAGACTGCAAAGATACGACTTTATTTCGAAACCACCAAACATCCTGCCTCTTTCTTGTGTTTTGCTTGGTCGCTTTCTATGCTTTAACATATTTTAAGGGGGGGTACACTCTTTAACAAAATGTTTTGTATCTTTGCAGCCAATTAAATAATAAAACCATTAAATTCTTCAACAGCAACATGAGAGAGTATAGAAAAAAGTATGAGAAGCCTGCGATGCAGGTCTTCGAGTTGAAACAACAGTCACGATTGCTGGCTGGCAGCGGAGAGAGAAACCCCTACGACCCGACTGAGTGGTAGGAAGTATTAACCCTTTAAAAACTGAACGACAATGAAAAGAAAGAATTACATATTCAGTCTGGCTTTGGCTCTCTTGATGGGCACCATGACTATGAGTCTGACAGCCTGCACCAGCGAGGATAACATCGAAAACAACACCCATCAGCCCGCTCAGGGCGAGGTGCGCACCTATACCGTCAGCATCCCCGCCACCTTCAGCGACAACGCAGGCACCCGTGCCGTAGCTTTCGACAACAGCGGTGCGACGCCTGCCATTACTGCGACATTCTCGACCACAGAGAAGGTCTACGTGTATAACAAGACGAAGAATAAGATTCTTGACGGCTATCTGCAGCCGACGAACTTGAGAATAGATGATACAAAGTGTGACCTTGAGGGCGTGTTGACAGGTACACTGGAAGTCGGCGACGAAATATGGCTGCTCTATAATCCCTCTAGTGCGGCAACTGGTTCTGAACAAGACATAATCAGGTATACTTGGCATTCACAGGACGGTACTGCAGCGAGTGTCTTGGATGGTGCTACGTCGACGGTCACCTTGGACGGCTATACGGCTGGCAAATTGACGACGACCGCTATTGCGACATTTACGAATCTGCAATCGATATTCCGCTTTAAGTTCAACGACGGCACCAACGACATCACGGTGAGAAAGCTCGGAATCACTTCTCAGAATAATGCCATCTATTATTATCAGGAGTACCGATCATTGGTATTAGCCCCGATTCAATATGGTAAAAGAGGGCTCGTCTTTAACCTGCCGACACCGACGAACGATTTTATCTATGCTGGCATCCGTATGGATAAGGTGGGAAGCGACGTGCTGACCTTCGACATCATCGACAGCGAAGATAATCACTATACTGGCACGAAGACCGCCCCTGCCGCCGGCTTCGACAATGGCAAATACTACTATAACACCAGTCCCATCATTGTTACAGCAGATCCCCATCGTCCACCTATGCTTTCCAGAAACGACGGTGGTACGATTCCCTCGCCTAATGAGAATAATGCATACATTGTGTTTGGAAATGAATCCAATCCTATTGATCTCACTGTCAATGGTGATAGTTATGGTTATACTCTATTTATGCGAACTGATGCCACCATTAGGCTTCAAGGAAATGGCACAGCGCGTTATGACAACAATGATTTAAAATCATTCATTTCTTCTAATAACAATTTAACCATCATATTGGACGGTGACTACGAAATCATCTGCAAGGGTTCAACTTTAGGCTCCCAATGCATCAGTTCTAATAATCTGTATCTGACGGGGAATGGCAAGCTGACCGTTACAACAACATCCAGTCACACAGGTCGTTGTGGTTTATATGGAAGCGTGAATTATTGTGTTGGCAATAATAACGTCAGCAACCTTGCTCCCGATGCGAACACCACTATTATTCGCAGTGCTCAAGTTGACAACCCTGACGGCTCGCACACATGGACATACACTGTAACGACTGTCACACCTTAAATGAAACGGGGATAGCTAGATCAAGGTGACTAGATCAAGGTGACAGGTCATTGATCTGTTCCCCAAAAATGAGAATAGAGAAACGGAAGTCAGCCAGCGGCTTCCGTTTCTTTTCGTCTAAAGCTGTACTCTCCAGGCAGCACAGTTCGTGAGAATTGTGCGGTTATTTGTTGGCGAATCGAAAAAACTCGAATATTATTTGGTTTTTTGCTCGCTTATTCGTATCTTTGCATCATGACAACGAAAAACCTATACACAACTATTGGGCTGCTGACGCGTAAAACGTTGGTAATCAAACAATTACCCCCCCAATTTGTGAAAATAGGTTAAATGAACGGACAAATTCTTACGCGATAACTCCCGAATCGCAAGTGCTAATAACCCTGCTGCTATCGGCTTCGGCCTTTAGTGGCAGGGTTTTTGTGTGATGACATGACGGATATAGAATCTTTGGATGTAAAAGCCTCCAGTGCGATATGCCACATTTTCCGGAAATTGCTCAATGCGGTCTTCACGGGTAATGAGGATGACGACGAGATGAGTTTTAAAGACAAGGAACTCCTGGAAGATGTGTTGCGATACGGCACTATCCTTGAGGTGGCAAAGCGTAGCGGCAAAAATTACGGTTCGCTGCGCTATCAGGTAGAAAAAGCCGCTGACCGTCTTACCTTAAGGGCAAAGAATCTCGAAAACAAGGCCAATCGTTGACACAGCGGGGTCAGGACACTTTGTGACATCACGTGCGCGCGGTAGTTGTCTTAAGCCATGACACATCGGGGTCAGGACACTTTGTGACATTAAATGATATTGACAAGTAAATCAGTTTAACCCGGTGAAAACTGTCAAGTGGAATCAGGAAAAGACAAGAGCCGTTTTCGTCCTGACAATAAGGAGTCCTTTTCGCAAAATAAGGACTCCTTAATTTTCCTAAAGGACTCCTTATTTCTCAAAAAGGACTCCTTAATGCACAGCGCGTAAGGGAACATCCAATTCTCGGGAGAATTCAACAAAACGGAGCCACGATAGGGAAAATTGGAGGCTCCGCAGAAAAATTTGGAGGCTCCGTGAACTCACACCCCAGACAGATTGCCATTGATCAAAGCCCTGACCGTGTCGATGAGTTCTTTACAGCGTTTCTCGGTCATCTTGATTTTGGTGCCGACGGCGATAAAGTCATCCATGGTGGGATGCCCCGTTCCGTTGACCGACGTGGCATGTTCGCCGTTATAACCTTCGGTACATAGCGTCAGGTCATAGGCAGGTGCCAGTACCCACCGCCAGACTCCATCAACCCTTTTTACCAGGAAACTGAAGTTCTTACAGTGGTCGTCTTTGTTGTCAGTAAAGTAGTTGAATAGCATACGACGGTACATCTCCTCTACATCCATCGGATTCTGCGTGAGGTAGCCAGTCAGGGCGAGCAGATTGCCATAGTCGAGAACAGGATTAGTGAGCGAGAGACACAGCAGTCCGCCTGCCGTAGCCGTATGGATCCTTGTGCCATCCTCGGCTATGTCGAAACGTCGGGTGGCGAAGTATTTGTTGTTGATCAACTTGAAGTCAGGCACATGGATGCCACATTTCCTGGCCATCTCATTGTAACGATACTCCTGCAGTCCCATATCCTGAGGGTCGTAGGTGTGGCGGAACTTCACCAACCAGTGTCCGTCGGCATCAGTGAAGACAGCCTTGGGCCTGGCGCCGCCACTATTACCGCTATTGTAAAGCAGGAGTCCTGCGTCTTCGTCTTGTTTCTCCTTTAACACCTCCAAGGCTTTCTCTTGCAGCAGGTCAAAATCGGTGACATCGTTAGCGGACTGTAGTTTGGTCTCGGGCTGAAAGGTCAATGCCCCCATGCCTCCACTCCCGACGATACTCAGCCTGTCGAGCGAAGACAGTTTGGAATCGTCAATACCTTCCTTCTGCAAGAACTTGTGAAGCAGGTATCGGCCATAACCGTCTGGGAGACAGTCCTCAAAGATGCCGAAGTTGCCGTAAAAAGGGGTGGGCTTTGCCAGAAACAGCCCTGTTCGTAAGGGTAGTTCCAGTGGAGATATGCTAAAACCGTCAACCAGCCATTCCTTGGCATATTCAAAGGCGCACAACTTATTGTCGGGGGTAAGCGAGAGTGTACCTACCAGCCTGTCGTTGTAATTCACTGTAAGCCGATCTGTCTTCATCATGCCTTATGCGCTTTTTTCTTGTTGGTGTTTTTGCGGATTTGCATCAGTTCCTCCATCGTGGCATATTTGGGTTGTGCAAAAATGCCCTTCAGTTCGGCGGTATATCCTAAGGCCATGGCTAAGCCGATCAGGTTTTTCAGAGAGATGAGCCCTTTCTGCTCGAACCTCACAATGTTGCTGACTGCCACGCCCGACTTCTCTGCCACTTGTTCGCGGGTGAGATTCTTCTCAACCCGACGCTTGCGGAAGTCATTGGCAATGCCTTGAGCAATATCATCGACATTGTCAAGGGTATAGGTTTCTAAAAGAGATAATATATTGTTCGTTTCTTCCATACTACCCTTATTTATTGATAATATCTTATCAGTTGCAAAGGTAATACTTTTTTTTGAAACTGCCAAATATTAGCCCATCTTTTTCGTGAACTCGCAGGGGACGGTTCATGGCTTATCGGGCGGCGACGTACTTGTGGAGCGTCGCGCGGACGGCACCGGGACCGGCAAAGAGTTCCTTCACCATACCCTCGATCTGCTCGCCGAGGCCAGCCTCGTAGAGGTTGAGGCCGAAGACATCCTGACGGCTGTAGAGTTGGCGAAGCGGACTCCAGTCCTGATCAGCCTTGCCGATCTTGAGCGGTGCGACGATGGCCTGCAGTTCCTCGAGCATCGGGTCGGGAGAACAGTCGAACGGTGTGCCGTCGTCCTTGATACCCTTCAGGTAACGGGCGTAGCCGGCCAGCGTGAGGGGGATGAGCACGAGGTTCGACTTGTCGAGGCCGCGGGCGATATATTTCTTCAGTGTCTCACCGAAGCGGATGGGCAACTTTTGGGAGGTGTCCATGGCGATACGCTGGGGCGCATCGGGCATGAAGGGATTCGGCAGACGACGGTTGATGACGGCGCCGATGAACTCGTAGGGGTTCAGCACACCTGGATCCGTCACCACTGGCATAGCCTCCATATAACCGATCTTCTGGATGAACGCGCGCAGGTCGTCGTCCTTCATCTCGGCACTGATGAGTGTGTAGCCCAGCATACAACCGTAGATCGACATGGCCGTGTGGAGCGGGTTCAGGCAGGTGGTCACCTTCATTGTCTCCACCTTATCGACGGTCTCGCGGGTGGTATAGAGCGCACCGCCAAGGTCGAGTGGGGGACGGCCGTTGGTGTAGTGGTCCTCGATGACGAGGTACTGCACCTCCTCGGCGTTCACGAACGGCGCGGTAAAAGTGTGCTTCTCGGTCTCGATATAGTCGTTGTCCTCGAAGCCGTCGGCAGCGAGCATCTCCTTCACCTTCTCGTGCGGGCGCGGGGTGATCTTGTCGATCATCGACCAGGGGAAGGTGATCTTACTGTCGTCCTTCAGGTAGATGAGGAAGGCGGCGGGCACGAGGCCGTCGGTTACCCAGCGCTCGGCGTAGGCAAAGATGCCGGCCTTCACCTTGTCGCCGTTGTGCGAGCAGTTGTCCATCGACTGCACGGTGAGCGGCAACTGTCCGGCGTTGAAGCGCTCAAGCAGCAGGGCACAGACCTTACCCATGGCGAACATCGGTTTCAGACCGCGGGCCAGGTCGGCCTCGTTGTAGGTGTAGCCCTTCTCGGTGATGGTGAACGAGATCATCTGCAGGCTGGGGTTACGGAAGACTTCCACCAGTCTGTTCCAGTCGTCGAACTGCGGATCGGCCTTCAGGGCCTCGGTGACGCTGGCAATGACCTTCTTCTCGATGGAGCCGTCGGAGCAGAGGTTCACGCAGAGCGAGAGGTTGTTGTACGGGGCATACGCCTTGTCGATGACCTCGAAGTCGAAGGTCTCGGCCACGATCACACCGCGGTCGTACTTACCCGTGTTCAGGGCGTCGTTGAGGATGGCTGCCGGGAAGGCACGGAAGATGTTACCGCCGCCGAAGTGTACCCATGTTGGTTCCTTGGCAGTCTTCTCACGCAGGGCCTTGATGTCAAACTTGGGGAGTTCATAGCCTTTCTGCTCCCACTCTGCGGCGTTCATCTGGCCGCTCAGAATATCATTTAACTTCATAATTATCAATATTCAATATTCAATTTTCACTTTTCAATCAAAGAAGCCGGGCTGTTTGTAGGGGATGCCGAGTTCGCGATCGACGGTGGCGAGGAT
>JAFRMM010000213.1 GCA_017430675.1 Prevotella sp. | reverse complement strand
TCACCAGTGGTATTGCCCACGAACATATTCTTATAGTAAGAGGATCCGCCCTCGGTGACGGGAACATGGTAGGTCTCGTTGGCCGTACCCTTGATCATCACGGGCACCCCGGCGGGCACATCCTTCACGCGGGTCATCCAGATGGTGCCCTCGGTCTTGTCGAAGCCCGTGGCAATGAAGGCCTTCACCTCGTCGGAGTAACTGAAGTCCAGGGCCTGAGTGCCGCAGAAGGTGGTCTTGCCGTTCTTGCCGATGGTGATCTCCTCAAAATAAGGGCTAGCGATAGGGATTGTCACGATGACCTCTCCCTCCCAGTCAGTTTCTTCCACCACGACAGAGGTGTTGTCATCAGCGGCAACAGTGATGTGGGCTGACAGGATCATCAGAGTTGATAAGATGACAGACTTCAAAATATGATGTTGTGAAAACATACGCATGGTTATATAATGAGTTGATGATTACCAGTTACCTATCTCACCGCCGATGTCAATCTTGATCTTCTCGGGATTCTTATCCAACGAAACAGTGATAGTGTGGCGCATCCCGGGTTTCAGGGAGATCTTGCCTTCCATCAGGTAACTGACACCATCCACGATCACTTCTACTAACGGACGACGGCTTGTGATATTCTGGGGAACCACACAGGCCGTATATTCGCCAGCCGACTTTTTGAGACAGCGGATCGTTGACGTGCCAGCGTAGTTATCCTTGGCCACATCGCCCGTTGACAGGTTGATGGCTGCCTTGGTCACGGTGCTGTAGATATACACTTCTGCATTGTCGGGGATATTACCCTCGAAGTTTTCACCCTTTTCCAGTTTCACCACGACACATGACATTTTATGGGCAAACTGCATCTTCACTGCGGTAGCCGAGGCCGTCACACCCGTAGCCGAGGCCCAGAGGAAGTCGCTGAGTGTATAGCCCTTGGCTGTGCTCTGGTCCTCCTGGACACTGAAACTGTAGTCATCCACATCGTTCACGTCCTCCGAGTAGGGATAATAGGCGTACACATTATGTTTCCCCTCATTCCAATAGACCTTCTTGCTGGCTGTCCAGACAGAGCCATCATAGGAGAATAGGGCGTTATTCACCTCATTGCCGCCCAGTTGGAGAGGGGCACCCGTAGTTGTTACATACACACCGATCTGGTCGGATTTCTCGAAGGCAGTCTCTGTGGCACGGGTTCCTCCACTGTGAGGATAGATCATATCCAACACGATTTCCTCCTGTCCGGGTTTGCTGCCCGACATCTCATCCACGTCACTGTTCTGACAGGCTGTGAATGTCATTGCGGCCATCAGCATGGCCATCTGCATGAATCTTACTTTCTTCATACTCTATTATTATTTAATTACTTTCTTCTTGATGCTGTCTCTGATTGTCCTCACACTGTTGCCCATCTTCTTTCCGTCGATGACAGAAGGCTGACGGTGTTGGTTGCTGCCGCCATAGGATGAGCCGCTGAAAGCCTCTCCCGTAGCAGCGCGGGTCTTCGACGATGTCCCCCACGCCTTACTGTCGTGTGCGTAGAAGTAGTCCATGTCAAACCCTACGCCGGCATAGTCGAAGATGCGCCGCATAATGCTCAGACGGCTGGGCGCATTATAATAAGGAATACCGTAGTTCATACACGAATTCTGCTCCGGTCGGAAGATGCCGCGTCCAAAACCAAAGCCGCCTTCAAACACATCCACCTCGTCGGAGTAGCGTGTGTCAAAGATGAAGACGGCCCAAGGTACGCTGTGCAGACCGCTTGTGGTGGAGAGGTTGGCATACCAGCCTTGCTGATGCTTATCCTCGATATCTGCCAAGACGGCAGAGGATGGCCAACCGTGACAGAAGATGATCTCCTCGTCGCCGAGACGGCCGAAGCCGTGACCGCCCGCCTCGTGCTGGATGACACCGCGTGTATCCTGCGGATAAGGACGACTGCTGGGCGGACAGATGCTGATGGGCGATCCATACCACTCATGGTAGGTCACTCCACTGTATGCATCGCTGTTGGGTACTAAGATGATGAGCGAGCGCCCAAGGTTGTCCTTCGTCAGTGGAGTGTGGGCTACAGCATAGTCGCGCACCTCGTCGGCCTCAGTCAACAGTTGGTTACTGGTGCATATTCTGCCGTCATAACCATAGAGCGTGCCGAAACGATTGTTCACGTAGGTATTCATCGTGTTGACACCCTTCTCCTGTGACAGGGGGAAGGTGACATAGACGTTGAAGTAGTCGCGATGGCTCTTGTAGGGCTCCAGATCGAAGAAGTGTTCCGTCTGTTGTTTCACCAGATTGAGATAATTGCCGTTGGCAATGTCCTCGCCGTCGTAGCCGTCGCCGATGAAAACGATATCAATACCGCCATTATTGCCCTTGGTGGCCGTCTGCAGTGCTACGTAACTGTCCTCAGCCTGTTGATAGTCATACTGCGACACGACGCAGAAGGTGCGGTGTCCCTCCGACGGCATCTTGAAGATGATGCTGTCCGTGCGGTTGCCACTGCCTTGGCTCATCTCCTTGAAGGTGAGCGTCAGTTCCGCCTTTCCCGTGCCGCTGGTCTTGGAGAGCGTCACCCAGTCAGGCTGCCGTTCCACTTCCCAGGCACCGTCGGCATTCAGTATGAGTTGCTCGGTATGAACCGTGTTCAAGGCATTGGCCTGCATTGGCCGACAAACAAAGTTGGAATACTCAGCAATGCGCTTGAACTCCTTCCAGCCTGGGGCCTCGCGATACTTTTCTACCGAACCTTTCGGAACCTCTACAGTGAAGTTGTCCTTCGGGACGCCACGGAACGCCCCCTCGCAGATAACGGGTGGTTCTTCGTCCTCGCAGACAATGCTATTAATGCTGTAGTCGCCGTCGAAAGCCAATTCGTCGATCACGTCCACACCCTCCGGTATGATGATTCCTGTAATGGCTGTACAGTTACGGAAGCATCCCTGAGGGATACGGGCCACATGCTTGGGCAGTTCCAAAGTGCCCGTCAGATAGACACAGCCATTAAACATTCCTTCGAAGTTATATCCACCATCAGCCATTGTGCGCAGACTCTCGGGGAAGATAATTTTAGTAATCTTTGTACCCGCGAAGGCATTACCACCAATTGATTTCAGGTTGGGTGGGAGCACCAGTTCACCTGATAACTGTGAACCTGTAAATGCGTTACCCTCAATATCTGTCACACCATCGTGGAATTCTACTTGTGTACAACCGATACCTCCGAATCCACCGACCTTGGTGATGGCAGGGGGGATTATGATTGTGCCAGTCATCTTTGGGAAACTCATGTCTGTCAGCGAGGACAATGACGCTGGCAGATGGAGAGTTCCTTCGAAGTCACACCCCTGAAATGTGCCATAGTCACCTTTCCCGAAATATTCGAAACTTTCTGGCAAGCGCAGTTCACCTGTTAGAGCATTGATGGCAAACGCTCCACCCTCAATACGCTTCAGAGTGCTTGGCAAACTAAGATGTCCTGTCATGCGGCAATCCCTGAATGCATAACTACCTATGGTTTCTACACCCTCTGGAATGATCAGGTCTCCCAATAGTGGTGCCCAGAAAAATGCTTGGTCTTCGATAGTGTGGATGCCTTTTTGGGGGAATACGAAATGTTGTAATCTACGATGGTCGAAAAAACCGCCCAAGCGTCCATCCTCCATGTCAACATTGAGCATATTGACATCTCGCAAGTTCATCAAGTGCTCCAGTATAAATTCCCGGTCCTCACTATTCATAGGCCCAGAGATCTTCAGGCTCATCAATTTATCGTAGTCGTCACAGATCTTGTCTATCTCCGACCTCAAGGTTCCTGCCTTAGTCAAATTAACAATGGTGTACGCTCGTACAAGTCCATCATGTAGGTTGGGATCATCCATCCATGCCACTACTTCATCACTAGTAAGACTAAAGGTATATTTCCCTGTTTCAGCAGACTTGTTGACCGTAATGGTCATCTTGTGCATTTTACCGCTTTGATAGGTAATGGCAGCATCCTTGATTAACTGATAGGACTGTCCGTCAACGGTGACGCTTGCGACCGTCTTACCCTTGGCAATGGTCTGTGGAAATACCACAGCCCGCCATGTGTTGTTATATAATAGCGGTGTGATGGCGGAAGGCTTGGCATCACTGGAAACCGTTGTTTCGCCTGTAGATAAGTTGACCGAACCGCTCAGCACCGTATTTTCTATCAGCACTGTTTTTTCCAAAGAAGCCCACTCACTGGCCTCAAAACCTGACCCCATCTCAAGGGTGACGGTTACGCCCGCCATCAGATGCTTATACTGAAGTGTGATGGTCTCTGCCGTTGGTACCACCTTTTCTGCTTTGGCCCGGAGCAGGTCGCTGGCCTCATATCCTGCAGCACTTGTGGTGGTGGCATCGCTGTTCTGGCGGCGGTTGACAGCAAACGGATAGTCCGTCACGCTTTCCATCTGCAGGTCATAGGGATAGTAGCCGTAGAAGTCGGCAGGCGTCTGGCTGTTAGTCCAGTACATCTGGTAGTTGGCCGTCCATTTCGAGCCGTTGTAGGTAAACTTCACATTCCCGGCACGGTCGCCCTTCATCACAGGTGTCGTGGGGTTGCCCTCATTGTTATAGTCTGCGACGAAGATACCCACGGCATCACCTTCTACAAACCCGTTGTCGATGGTGGCACGGGTATTGCCCGCTACAGGATAGGCCGACTCGATGTTGATGGGCGTGCGCCCATCCACAGTCGTCATCTTCGTAGCAATATCCTCTGAGCAAGCAGCCATCAGCAAGCCCGAGACAAATATGTATGCATATCTTTTCATCATTGCTTACCTCCTTTCTTCTTAAGATAGTCCAGCGGAGACCCTTTCCTGAAGGTGGGCATCGGATTATGTATGGCCGTTCCTATATTGCCAATGCCGCTGGAACGCGTCAGGAATGTCTCACCCATCTCGCGGCTGTCCTTGCTGACAAAGGTCTCAAAGTCAAACTTCTCACCGGCATACTGCATAATCCGCTCCACGATGGCCTGACGTGAAATGGTATTGTAATACGGGACGTTATTGTTCATACAGGAGTTTACCTCTGAACGGTAGATACCTTCTCCGTGCATGTAACCTCCCTCATAGATATCTACGATGTCGCCATAGCGCGGGTCGAAGATTAGGTGTGTCCAGTCTATCTCCTTGTATTTGCCATTGAGCGACAGGTTCCTGTACCAGCCGAGTGCCTTGTCTGCTGCCACCTGATCAGCATGACCACAGCAGATGCACGGGCACGTCCAGATATTATTACGATGGTAGATATACTCGTCGCCTAGTTTTCCGAAGCCATGACCGCCTGCCTCATGCTGGATCAGCCCACGGTAATCGTTGGGGTAAGCATAGCGGCAGTGAGGCACATAGGCGATGGCAGCCCCGCTACTATACATCGCAGTCACCCCTTCATAGGCATCATCATTCAGAATACAGATGATGAGGCTCTGATCCACATTCTGACTGGTAATAGCCGAACTGGTCACGTCGTTCAGCACATAGTTAAACACATCTGTATCCTTAATACCAAGTCGGTTATTGGCTCCTGCACCGTAGGTCGTACTGAACTTGGTTTGCCGCCAGATGTTCACATTGGAGCAGACACCACTCTCATAACTCATGGCCATGTCGGCATAGACATTGAAGTATTCCGTGTAGGTCTTATAAGGCTCCACACCGAAGAAATAATCCACGCCTTCCTTCATGTCTTTCAGGAAGGAGCCGTTCGCAATGTCCTCCGCATCGTAGCCGTCACCCACGAAGACAATGTTGATACCCTTACCCTTCGTCGCCTTCTGTAACTGGACCTGATCGTCCTCGTCGTATTCATAATCAAACTGCTTCACGTCATAGGTACAGGTGATGGCATTACCGTTCTCGTCGGTCTTGTCGGTCAGGGTGAATACAATACTGCCCTCGCGGTCTGCAGAGCCGTGTGCCAATTCGTCAATCTTAACTGTCAGTTCTGTCTTCTTGTTACCACTGGTCACCGAAGGATGGATCCAGTCTGGACAACTGCTCACCTTCCATTTGCCGTCACTGTTCAGCACGATGGTACGTGTGTTGCTTTTATTGAGCAGTTTGGCCTGCATGGGTCGGCATACAAAGTTCTGATAGGCAGAGATACGCTTGAACTCTTTCCATCCTTCCGCATTGCGGTAGGCATCAACGGAACCTTCCGGCACCACCACGGCGCATTCGTTCTTCTCGATGCCATTGAAAGCAGAACCATTCAGTACAGGTGGTTCTGGGTTCAGACAGTGAATATAGTACAGAGAACTACAGTTATTAAAGGCATCTTCCCTGATTTCATGGAGATTCTCGGGCAAGACAACCGCACTCAGCATCTTACAGTCGTAAAAAGCCATCGCATGGATCTGTAGGACAGAAGCAGGTATGGTCAGGGTGTCTTGCAGGTCACATTGTCCAAACGCATAATAAGGAATGAACTCAATGCCGTCAGGAATCTTAACACTCTGTAAACCTGTTCCAGCAAATGCCCACTCACCCAACTTACGCAGAGAAGAAGGAAGTGAGACAGAACGTAGGTTTTTTCTTTCCTCATCTAATTTCTGCCATGGTTGTGAAGAACCTCCAAACAAGGAGTTAATCTCTGTCACTCCCTCTGGGAAAATGATAGACGAAGGTTTACCGCCTACACCATTGACCTTCTTAACCCCCTGGGGTATATGTACCACCTTGGCTGTCATGTTCGGTGCGAATGCTCTGTTCAGCACGTCAAGACCATCTGGTATGTGGATCTGCCCCGTCAGGTATTCACAATCGGCAAAGGCATCATTACCCAAATAAATCATGTGTTCAGGCAAGACCAGTTCCCCCGTCAGACAGAGGTACTGGAACGCCCCATCGCCGATAAACTCCACTGATGGCGGGATGTACAACTCCCCCGTGGGCGTGTTTCGCGCAGCCCCGTATGCAGAGAACGCATTGCCGCCGATGTAGCGCAGCCCCTTAGGGAAGATGAGAGATCCGCGCAGGTTTGTGGAGACAAATGCGCCCTCACTGATTCCTTTTAGGCTGTCCGGCCAGACAACGTAATTCATCGACGTCAGTCCATTGAAGGCATCTTTGGGGATATAGTCGTCATTCTGTGTCTTCATGCCGTAGGGTGTATCTCCCCATCCGTCTTCCCAGTAAAAGGTGTTTTGATCCCTTGTACGCAAATCCTTCATGTGGATGGCTTCCAGATTAGGCATCTTCTCGCGGATATAGTCGAAACTCTGGCTACCCACGATAGTTCCCGTCAGTTTCAGATTGAGAATCTCCTTGGGGTCTATGCCCATCTTCTCCACGATGTCGCCAATGTATTCACCTTCCTCCACGTGGATGGTAATATATTCACGGGCAGTCCCGTTATGGCTCATGGGGTCACTCTCCCACGGTGTGATGGCCTCGCTGATCAGCGAGAACTCATAGTCGCCCGACGGTTCCCGCCTATTGACTTTGATGGTGAAGCGGTGCAGTTTACCTGGAAGCAGTGCGGTCTGTTCGCTCCGCTTAAATTCATAGTTTGTGCCGTCAACGGTGATGTTCAGCAGACCCTTTCCTGCTGCCACCGTCTGTGGGGCTGTGATGGCCCGCCACTTGGATCCGCGCTGCTGAGGTACAATCAACTGGGTGGCATCATCGGCCAGGGTGACGGTTCCTTTCGAGAGGTTCACGAGGGTGTTCACCCGTGTATTCTCTATCAGCACCGTCTTCTGCAGGGCATCCCACTTGTCTGTGGTAAAGCCTTCGCCCGCCGTGAGTGTCACCTCGATACCCGCCATGATATGCTGGTGCTTCAGGTTGATGGTCGTGCCGGGCGACACGTTCTCGGCCTTCGCCCAGAGGAAGTCGCTGGCCTCATAGCCCGTGATCATCTGTCCCTCATATTCGACTTGCTGTTTGCTGCGGATGGTTATGGGAAGTGCCTCCACTGATGACAGGTTGCCGTTGAAGGGATAGTAACTGTAAGCGTCAATGCTTGTGTTCTCATCCTTCCAGAACAGATCGTAGGAGGCTGTCCACAGCCCTGACTCGTCCGAATAGGTATATCTGACGTTGTCGGCATGATTTCCTGTCAGACTGAGTGCGCCAGCCTTGCCTCCCTCCCGATTGACGATGAACACGCCGATGCGATCGCCGTCGGCAAAGCCAAAGTCGCTGGCCCTGGTCACGTTCTCCTGCACGATCTCTCCGCGGATGTTGATCCGTTCCTGCTGCTGGACACTGTCTTGCATGTCCATGTGCTCACTGCACGCGGACAGCATCAGGATGGCTGACATACCCGATATGATATTTCGTAGTTTCATCGATTGCATATCTTTTTGTTTTGATTAGTTCACCGTTCCTCCGAAGTCCTCACCAGAGTCCTCCCAGTCGCCGATACTGATATCTAAGCCACCCTCTTTTTTCTTCAGTGTGGCAGACAGTGTGTACAACTTGCCCTTGTCGAAATAATTGTCGAGTGAGACACTATATTCGGTATTATTCCATATTATGGCCAGTTTCTTCATCTGCTGAGGTACGATAATAGCACTGAATGTGAGGGCGCCTTCTGGCAGGGGCTTGACGGAAGCGATCGTACCAGTAGTTTCAATATCACCGTTTTCAAGATTGATCTTTGCCTTCGTGCATACGTCCTTGATGCGGACACCCAGTTCGCCCTTTGTCAGTTCCTCCTCCGTAAAACCCTCCCCAGCAGAGAGTTTGATCACCACACGGGCAAAATGATGATGCAACGACAAGTTAAACGCATCGCTTTGTGGACTCAGATAAACAGAGCCGTAAAGGAAGTCACTGGCTACCTGTGCCTCTGTGGTACTTTGGTCTTCCCTGATGGAGAAACTCAGTGCATGGGCATCCTTCAACTCGCTATTGTAAGGAGCATAGCAGCAGAAGTCTGCCCAGGTCTCATCGTCTTTCCACGTCAACTTCGCGTCAGTCGTCCAGCCACCGTTACCGTCGCTCGTTATGCAGGCGTTATCAATATAATTCCCAGAGGATTTCATGTCGCCATACCTCATGTAAAGACCCGCCTGTGTGCCTTTAGCCAGTATCAGGGGCTCTGCTGCCTGACTTTGCCCTGCCGTCAAAATTCCTGCGGTTAGGATTATCCAACCAAATAATCTATTTCTCATATTCTTCATCATTTTCTGCGTTTAGGTTCTGTTCATTCTTCGGGGAGTTCCATCTTGTCTTTCGCCACGAACTTATCGAAAGTATAGGTCTCGTCAGCGTATGTCAGTATGCGGCGTACGATTTCCTCGCGGCTGATGGTATTATAGTAATAGACATGGGCTGCTCCCATCACGCTCTGGTTTTCCGACCGATAGGTGCTGCGGGCATGATTGAGTGCGCCCTCATAGACATCCACTTGCTGAGCATAGCGCTCATCGAATATCAGGTGATACCACGGCAGTTCGGTCATCTTCGATGTCGTTGAGACGTTTTTCCACCAGCCATTCCCGTGAGCCCAGTTGTACTCCTTGGTCATATTACATTCTGGACAGATACAGGCTTTCATAAACGTAAAGTGATTTACGTATTCCGGGCCGAGTTTGCCGAAGCCGCGCCCGCCGAAATAATGGAGCACATCGCCACGCTGGTCGTAGGGATAGGCATCGTCTGTCTTTCCAATCCAACTGAACGACAGGCCACTGTCCCATAAATCCGTATGGTTACTGTAGGCATTGGCATTACAGAGTACGAGGATGGTCGTCTGTGCCTCACGGCTGTCACTGATGGCTGTACCGTGCTGCTTTGCATATTCCCATACCTTGTCATTATTACTTCCGAATTTTGTCAGTCCGCTCATGCCTGACTCTGAGGAACAGGCGTAGGCTGTAGATACAGTGAAGTAGTTGCGGTAACTCTTATAAGGTTCTATGGAGAAGAGGTGCTCCATCTGCTCCGTCATGTCCGTGAGGTATTTGCCCGAGGCAATGTCTTCTGCTCCATAGCCCTCACCAACGATGAAGAGGGGGATAGCCGTGCCACCAGCAGAGGCAGTTTGCAGGGTGACCGTAGCATCTTCCTTATACTCATCACTGTTCACCTGGCGAACAGTGGTATAGGTGGTATAGTCTTTACCTTTCAACTTAAACACAATCTTGCCTTCGCGGGTGTCGCCAATGTTCGGATTGATTGTTATGGTCAGTTCTTCCTTATAGGTACCTGATGACGGTGACACCGTCACCCACGACGGGCATTCACAGACCTCCCAATCGCCTTCTGCACGAAGGATGCCCTCACGTGTCACACCTTTGTCCAAGCAGATGATCTCAGGAATGTTGAAGGCCAGTTCATGATAGGCCGTGATATTCTGAAAATCGCTCCAGCCGTCGGTATGGCGGTAGAGTTCCACGCTCTGTTCTGGAACCTCTAAGACACATTTGTCAAAATACAAGCCCTCAAAGACTTCCTTACCTAACGCGGGAGGTTCAGGGTTAAGACAAATGACGGTCTGCAAAGCAGGACAACTTCTAAAAGCAGACTCACCAATATAATTCACATATTTTGGAATGGTAAGATGGGTAAGTAAGTTTGAACCTCGAAATGTATTGGGATTGATAACCTCTAATCGCGAAGGAAGAGTCAATTTAGTTATTTGGTTACTCAAAAAAGCGTCTGCTTCTATTTCAAGACAATTCTCTGGTATTTCCAACTCACCAGGTAGGCCGTTCTCACAAAAAGCGCGATAGCCAATTTTAACCAGACTCTTGGGGAGTTTTATTCCGTCAGGTGGCATAGCGTACCATGCGAAGCATTCTGATTCAATTTCTTCCAGGTCGTCATTGAAATGGATTGAGGTAAAACCCTTTTCAGGCCAGCCACGCCCGATTTTCTTCACTCCTGCTGGCAGGTTGAGAACCACGCGCTTGCTCATCGAAATGCCGAAAGCACCCGAAACGGTTTTGATGCCCTGCGGAATCTCCAGTTCTCCGTCGAATGAGCCGTTGCTACCAAGTCCGTTAAATACGTCATCCACCTGTTTCAACTTTGAGGGGACATGGAAAGTTCCATAGAAATTTGGCGTACGGTCGAAGGCTCCACTACCGATATAACGGATGTTGTCGGACAATTTCAGATTACATTTAAAACCACAGGCATAAAAAGCATCTCCACCAATGGAGTCTATGCTTGCAGGCAGAATCAATTCAATGCCATTTTGTTCCTCATTGTATGCCAATGCACTTCCTCCAATTCTTGTCACCCCATCAGGGATCTCTAACGTTGAGTACATAAGTCCATCCATATCACAGAGAGCACCATCTCCAACAACCTTCAAGGAAGAAGGTAATACGATCGAATGGATATTTTTGTTGCTTTTCAAAGCGTCGATGGGCATCATATCGTCACAATACAAATTGCCATCGTGATTGCCCGTATCCCACCAACTGTCATAGTACATAATGTGCTTGAGTTTGACGTCCTTCAAGTTCAGATGCTTCAACTCCGGCATCTCTTCGCGCAGCAACTTGAAGTCCTCTGTGGTCAGTTCTCCCGTCACCTTCAGGTTCTGGATGGTCTTATAATCATAGCCGGCGGCTGTGATGCTCTCCTTCAGTTTACCTGTCTCCGCGCAGTTCACGGTGACGTACATCATAGTTGTGAATTGGTGGCTCACCTCGTCGTTGATCCAAGGCGAGATACCGTCGTCGCTGACAGTGATCTGATAGTCTCCACTGTTTTCTTTCTTATTGACGGTCATCGTGAAGTTGTGAAGTTTGCCACTCTGGTAGTTCATGACCTTGTCAAGCAGATGGCTGTAGGTCTGCCCGTCGATAGTGATGCTGAGCAACTGCTTGGCAGCGGCCACTTTCTGGGGGATGACTACGGCACGGTACTCGTCGCCCGACTGTGGCATCATCTTAACAGGAACGGTACCTTGGCCCGAGTTGACTGTGAGGGCACCAGTGGAAAGATTGACAGTACCTTGCGTGATGGTGTTTTCCACAAGCACAATCTTCTGTAGTTTGTCCCACTCAGTTTCAGTGATACCCGTACCTTTTTCTAGTTTCACGCGCACGCCCGCGAGAATATGGCTGTATTTTATCACAATTGTCTCTGCCGTCGGCTTCACATCAGAACTTTTCCCCCAGAGCAAATCACTTTTCTCATAACCGCTCAGGTCACCATTGGCAGCCTCAGTGCTTTGGTCTGACTGGACTTCAAAGGCGTATGCCGAGGGAGTGGCGATATAGTTCTCACCGGGATAGTAGCCATACACATCAATGGCCGTTATGCCGTCGCGCCAGTAGAGGGTGGTTGGCGATGACCATTTGCCAGCATCAGCATCGAAGGTGAAGAGCATGTTCTGCGCACGGTTATCGACGGCATCAATAGAACCTGTAACGCCTCCCACACGATCAACCACGAAGATACCCATGCGGTCGCCGCTGACGAAACCGTAATCATTGGCCCGGGTCACGTTCTGCTGGGAGATCTGTCCTGTCAGATTAATCACCTGTTGAGAATTAAGACTGCCTTGCTCTATGATGTTCTCACTACAGGAGCAAATGGTTAATAGCACGGCAAATAAACCTAAAATATTATGCTTGCGATACATAGTTTTGTAGTTTTTGGCAATTGAGGACTCTTTCGTAAGGAAAAGTTTATTTCGGCTGTTCGGCTTCGAGTTTCTCGACGGCACCGGATAGGGGGTCGAGCCAGAGGCGGGTGGTATAGCGCTTGTTGAAGAGGGCGCCGCTCAACAGTTCCGTATTACCGAACTGTCCGGCGGGGAGGTCAGTGGCGAGGACGGTCTTCTGGGCATCGGAGATGGTGGAGCGCATCTTTCCCGGAACGTTCACATAGATGCCCGCCACCTGCTTGCCTTTCTTCTTGGGATCCATCGGCTCCGAGAGGGGCACGGTCTTCAGATCCTCTATAGTAATATAATAAGGTGTACCCGAGAGGTCATCCTTATCGACGAGTCCGAGTTTCCTGGAGAAACGGAAGAACACCTCACGGGGAATCTCTTTGTCGGGGACGACAGTAAAGGTGTACTCCGCGGTGTCTTTGGTGACAACACCCGTGAAGAGACTGGTCATGGCCCGGTCCTGCAGGTCGAGTTGGCTGAGCATCAGCCGCAACTGTTCACCGTCTTTCGGCATGTTGTCAGCCTGTCCGCGTACGAGCAGGTTACGGCTCTCGCGGATCTCGTAGATATCCTGCGCCGTCAGTTCCGCCATCTTTGCGGTACTACCCGCTGCGAGGATCTCCTCGCTCATATACTGGCGTGGATTGATGCTGGCTGGACGGGGAGCGGGCACGAAGGGTTGCGACATGGAAGTTTTCTTCGGTTCGGCATTGATGGCCAGTAGGATGCCGTCGTCGGAGAGGCGGACATTCGTGGCGGAGGTCTTGGCGTCGAACTTCACGGCATAGCGCTTCGTGGTGTCGGCCACGGCCACGGCTTCCTGACGGATCGTCGTGATGCGGTAGTTGACGGATGGTTCAGGGGATACATCCTTGATACGCAGGTAGCGCTCGGCATATTTGTAGAAGTCACCGGGGGTATAGGTGGTCTTCTCCACCTGCACCGTGACGGTGACGGCTGTCTTCGGCAGGAAATAGACAGCCCCTTCCGTCGTCACGCCTGGCATGTAATAACTGCTGGCGGTCTGGGCACTTAAGGGTAAAAGGGTAAAAAGGTAAAAGGGTAATACCTTTACCAGTCTTAAAATATTCATATTATTCATTAAGTCGTTTGAAAGCGTAAGGCAGGTACTGGATGAGATCGCTGGCAATGACACTCTCCTGTCCGAGTTCACGGGCAGCAAAGTCGCCAGCCATGCCGTGTAGATACATACCGACGACACAGGCATCCTCCTGTTTGTAGCCCCGGGCGAGCAGTCCCGTGATAATGCCAGTAAGTACGTCGCCGCTGCCGGCGGTGGCCATGCCCGCATTGCCCGTGGGGTTGAACATGATATGTCCGTCGGGCAGACAAAGGGAAGTATTATGGCCCTTCAGCAGCACATAGCCCTGGATACGCTGGGCAAGGTCGCGGGCCTTCATCAGACGCTCGAAACTGTCGGCAGAATGCCCTTCCAGACGGTCGAACTCCTTGGGGTGGGGTGTCAGGATGATGCCCTTGGGCAGTTGCTGCAACCATGCACGGTGGTTGGCGAGGATATTGATGGCATCCGCATCAGCCACCAACGGGCACTGGGTGCGGCGCAACTGGGCAATGATGGCGATAGCCGTCTGCTCACTGGTGCCCAGTCCGGGACCGATACCCACGGCATTGAAATCTTCCGTATCGACGGCCTCAGAGAAGGTGGTCTCCTCCCTGTCAAACTGGATGATGGCCTCCGGCACGCTGATCTGCATGATCACATTATTGCGCTTCGGCGTATGGACGGTCACCTTGCCGGCTCCTGAGCGCAGACAGGCCTTTGTAGCAAGTACGGAGGCACCGCCCATACCGTAACTGCCGGCGATGATGAGGGCGTTGCCCATCTTACCCTTATGGGCGAAGGGGTCTCGCTTCATGATCCGCGGACGGACATCGTTCTCCTCCAACAGGGTGTAGTTCGCGTCAATCTTCTCGATGCCTTCTTTGCTCAGGCGGATATCCAGCACCTTCAACTGACCTATAAACTGTTGGTTCTCGGCAAAGAGGAACGAGAGTTTCTGGTGCTGGAGGGTGAGCGTCATGTCGGCACGGATAATGTTGGCCCTGACGTTATAGGTATTGTCCTCCGTCATCAGTCCTGAAGGCATGTCGATGCTGACGGTCTTCGAAGGCGAGGCGTTGATGTATTTCACCAGCGAGGCGAAGCCACCCGCCAGCGGCTTGTTCAGTCCTGAGCCAAAGAGACCATCAATCACGAGCATGCCAGCCTCCAACTGTGGCGGTTCGAACTCCTGCGTCACCTCGACAAAGGCCTTGGCGCGCTTGGTGAGCAGACGCTGCTTGTTGATAGTACAGTCCTCGGAAAGATGACCTGAGATATTGAACAGATAGACGGTCACCTCATAGTTCCTGTCTATCAGCATTCTCGCCACGGCAAGCGCGTCGCCGCCATTATTGCCTGGGCCGGCAAAGACGATAATGGGCGTCGAACTGTTCCATACATCGGTGATCACTTGGGTCAAGGCCTTAGCCGCACGCTCCATCAAATCGATGGATTTGATGGGCTCGTGCTCGATCGTATATTTGTCCAGTTCATGTATCTGGGCGCTCGTAAAGATTTTCATAGGTGCAAAGATATGAAAAAAGAGCCACAGATTCCGCCGATTAACACAGATTAATATTAAATTTCTTGTAAAGTCTGTGAAATCTGTGACTTTTTTTGTACTTTTGCACAAGTTTTTAATCTTTTCAGCGTATGAGCATCGTAAGAGTCAAGGACAAGACATTCCGCAAATCTATCCCAGAGTCTGAGATTAAGGCGCGTGTGAAGGCTGTGGCCCAGCAGATCAGCAAGGACCTGGAGGGGAAGAATCCGCTCTTCCTCGGCGTGCTTAATGGCTCGTTTATCTTTGCCGCCGACCTGATGCGCGAGATGACCATCCCCTGTGAAATATCTTTTGTGAAACTGGCTTCCTATCAGGGTACCACTTCTACAGGTAAAGTTAAGGAGGTAATTGGTATCAACGAAGATCTGAGTGGCAGGACTATCGTGATTGTGGAGGATATCGTGGAGAGCGGTCGAACCATGAAGCGGATGATAGAGTCGCTGGGCACCCGCAATCCTGAGTCGGTGCACATCTGTGCCCTGTTCTTCAAACCCGACAAACTGAAGGAGGATCTGACGATCGACTACGTGGCCTTCCGCATTCCCGACGATTTCATCGTGGGCTACGGGCTGGACTATGACCAGCAGGGGCGTGAGTTGAAGGACGTTTATACGATAGCCAATAAAAATAGCATTGAAGATTAAAAGGATTAGGATATGAAGAATATTGTGATTTTCGGAGCGCCAGGTTCCGGCAAGGGAACGCAGAGCGACAAACTGATAGAGAAGTACGGCCTGAACCACATCTCCACGGGTGACGTGCTTCGCGGCGAGATCAAGAAAGGTTCCGAACTCGGTAAGACGGCTCAGCAGTATATTGACAACGGGCAACTGATCCCCGACAACCTGATGGTGTCGATCCTCGCCAGCGTCTATGACGCTCTTGGACGAGAGCACACAGGTGTGATCTTCGACGGTTTCCCCCGTACTATCCCACAGGCCGAGGCCCTGAAGCAGATGCTCAGTGAGCGTGGTGACAAGGTGGCCGCCATGATCGAACTCGACGTGCCGGAGGACGAGTTGATGAAGCGCCTGATCCTGCGCGGCAAGCAGAGCGGGCGTGCCGACGACAATGAGGAGACCATCAAGAAGCGTCTTGTGGTATATCACAGCCAGACGCAGCCGCTCATCGACTGGTACAAGCAGGAGGGCGTGCATTATCATATCGATGGTCTCGGAGAACTCGACCGCATCTTCGCAGATATCTGCGAGGTCATAGATAGTATCTAGAAATCCTAGGCAGTCCTAGGTAATCCTAGGTAATCCTAGGCAATCCTATAGTATGGAGAGTAATTTCGTCGATTATGTAAAGATCCTATGCCGCTCTGGCAAGGGCGGCAGGGGGAGCATGCACCTGCGCCACGTGAAGTATAACCCCAACGGCGGCCCCGACGGGGGCGATGGCGGCAAGGGTGGCAGCATCATCCTGCGCGGCAACCACAACTACTGGACACTGCTCCACCTGAAGTACGAGCGCCATATCTTCGCAGAGCACGGCGGCAACGGCGGCAAGGACAAGTGCCACGGCACCGACGGCAAGGACGTGTATATCGACGTGCCCTGCGGCACCGTGGTCTATGATGCCGAGACGGGAAAGTATGTCTGCGATGTGACCTATGACGGACAGGAGGTCGTGCTACTGAAAGGCGGTCGCGGTGGACTCGGCAATTTCCAGTTCCGCAGCGCCACCAACCAGGCCCCGCGCTATGCACAGCCGGGCGAGCCGATGCAGGAGATGACCATCATCCTCGAACTGAAACTCCTGGCCGATGTGGGTCTCGTGGGCTTCCCCAATGCCGGCAAATCCACGCTGGTATCGGCTCTCTCCAATGCCCGTCCGAAGATCGCCAACTACCCCTTCACCACGATGGAGCCTTCGCTGGGTATCGTGGGCTACCGTGACAACAAGTCGTTTGTGATGGCCGACATCCCGGGCATCATCGAAGGGGCAAGCGAGGGTAAGGGCCTGGGACTCCGTTTCCTCCGCCATATCGAGCGCAACTCCCTATTGCTCTTCATGGTGCCGGGCGATACCGACGATATCAAGCGCGAATACGAGATCCTGCTTAACGAACTGAAGCAGTTCAATCCCGAGATGCTCGACAAGCACCGTGTGCTGGCCGTCACGAAGTGCGACCTGCTTGACGACGAACTCATCGAGATGCTGAAGGAGACTCTGCCGCAGGATGTGCCCGTGGTGTTTATCTCCGCCGTGACAGGCTTCGGACTGGAGGAACTGAAGGATGTGCTCTGGCGCGAACTGAACGCTGAGAGCAACAAACTCGCCACCGTCATCGCCGAGGATTCCCTCGTTCACCGCGATAAGGACATGAGTCACTTTGCCCAGGAACTGGCCGACGAGGGTGAGGACGAGGATATCGAGTATATTGACCTTGATGACCTTGAAGACCTAGAAGACCTAGGAGCCCAAGGAGATCTAGAATAATCTTCTATGAGAAAGTCCCGACTTAAACCCCAACTGACATTCTACGATATTGCCGAAGGCGTGACAGCCTTCAGTTCTACCCGACATGGCGGCATCAGCCAGGGCAACCACGGCGCGTTCAACGTGAACCTCTACTGCGGTGACGATCCTGAAGACATCGCCGCCAACCGTAAGGCTCTGTGCCAGATGTTGAAGATCAAGGATGATCGCCTCGTCATGCCCCATCAGGTACATGGCACGGGCATCGCACAGGTCGGCAAGACCTTCTTCCGCCTTTCCGAAGAGGTACGGCGACAGGTGCTGGAGGACATCGATGCCCTGATGACGAATATCCCAGACATCTGCATTGGCGTTTCCACGGCCGACTGCATACCTATTATTATATATGATCCTGAGCACCATGCCGCCAGTGTGGTGCACAGTGGCTGGCGTGGAACGGCAGCCGACATCGCGGGTGTGGCCGTCACCTCGATGCAGATGGCCTATCACTCGCGGCCGGAGGCCCTGAAGGCCGTCATCGGTCCGGGCATCTCCCTGCAGAACTTCGAGGTGGGCGACGAGGTGTATGAGCAGTTTGCCGCTGCGGGCTATCCCATGGAGCAGATCGCACGCCGCTATGAGAAATGGCACATCGACCTATGGCAGTGCTGTCGTCTGCAGTTGGAAGAAGTGGGACTCCAGACAGACCATATACAGACGACGGGCATCTGTACCTACGACCAGTATGAGGATTATTTTTCGGCCCGCCGTCTGGGACTAGACTCTGGGCGCATTTTGACGGGTATCGTCCTTCATTAGCATTCCGCAAGTATTTTTACCAATTTTAAAAAAACTTGCCGTTTTGTAACAATATCTCGATTCTTTTTCTTATATTTGCACCCGAAAAGATAACGTCGGTACTATACCGATTTAATTAACTAATTAAAAACAGTTCTAATTTATGCAGAAAAGATTGTTTTTTCTGGTTGTTACGCTGCTGACGCTCTCGCTGGCAGCCGTGGCACAGGTTACAACTTCTGGCATCAATGGTATCGTGACGGCCAATAACGAGGAAGTCATTGGTGCCACAGTGACTGCCAAGCACGTTCCTTCAGGATCAGTCTATCGTGCAGTGACCAACGTCAGCGGACGCTATACCATTACGGGTATGCGTAGTGGTGGCCCCTATGAGGTTGAGGTGTCCTACATCGGCTATCAGTCGAAGAAGTACACTGACATTCAGTTGGCCCTGGGCCAGAACACTGTGATCGATGTCCAACTCGCTGAGGGCAGTGAGATGCTTCAGGAAGTGGAGATCGTGGCAGCAGCGCGCAACACGATGCGCTCTGACCGCTCCGGTGCCGTGACGAATCTGACTGGTGCACAGATGGCTGTCGTTCCTACGATTGGCCGTTCGATGACCGACATCATGAAGATGACCCCGCAGTCGAGTTCCGCCAGTGGTATGGCTATCGGTGGTGGTAACTACCGTCAGTCGAGCATCACCGTTGATGGTGCTGCGTTCAACAATGCCTTCGGTCTGGGTTCCAGTCCGCTGCCTGGTGGTGGTACGCCGATCTCACTCGACGCCCTGGATCAGATGACCATCTCCATCACCCCGTACGATGTCCGTCAGAGCGGATTCACCGGTGGTGGTATCAACGCCGTCACGAAGAGTGGTACCAACGAGTTCAAGGGTAGTCTCTACACCTACATCACCAGTACCTCGCTGAAGGGTAACCGCGTGGGTAATGCCGTGTTCGATGTAGATGATGGCCATAACGACACCTATGGTTTGACACTGGGTGGTCCGATCATCAAGGATAAACTGTTCTTCTTCGTGAACGGTGAAATAGAGGATAATGTGCAGACAGGTCCTGTCGCCCGTGCGGGTAACGGCTCTACTCCTTACACCCCAACTAACCGTCGTCCACAGATTGAAGAACTGGAGAGTCTTTCTGATTATATGAGCAAGACCTTTGGCTTGACTACTGGTCCTTGGCAGGGTTACAACGTGAAGACCCCCGCCTACCGTATTCTGGCCCGCCTAGACTGGAACATCAACGACAACCATAAGTTCAACGTCCGTTTCACCAAGTCTAACCGCAAGAGTTCAAATCCCGCTTCTCCTTCCCGTTCTATCGGTAGTAACCAGGCTACAGCCATCTATGGTGGTAATCAGAACACATACGGTAGCAACACCAACTACGGCATGAGTTCGCTCTCCAGCCGTTACTATGCAGAATATAAGTTCACCTCTATCGCAGCCGAGTTGAACTCCAAGTTCGGAAAGGTGAACAACACCCTGCGTGGCACCTATTCTTTCCAGGACCAGCCGCGTTCTACGGAATACAACGATGCTGCTCCCGTGGTGGAGATCGTGATGAACGATGGTCAGGATCATTATCCCACCTGGGCTCTTACGGGCGACATCTTCACATACGGGAACCTGTCTCAGACGAAGAATACCGTCATCACCGACGAGGTAAACGTGACGCTGGGCAAGCACAATCTGTTTGCAGGTCTCCAGTTTGAGCACAACTTCGCTGCTAACGGCTATGCACAGGCTGCTGCCGGATACTTTGCCTTTGAGGCTACGCCTGAGGAGGTTGCTGCAGGCAACTGGGCTGCCGTCTTCGGCCGCGATCCCCGCGTGTTTGGTATCACCTACGGCAACAACGCCGATTTCTCGATGTTCACCTCTGAGATGAAGACCAACCAGTGGTCGCTCTATCTGCAGGACAACATCAGTTGGAGCGAGCGCTTCCGCATGTCATTAGGTGTACGCTTCGAGTTGCCTTCCTATCCTTCACTGAAGGACAACTACAATGCCGACTATTATAATCTCGACTTCGGCGGTAAGCACTTCCGCACGGACAATGTGCCCGATGCCAGCGTGAGTTTCTCACCGCGTGTCGGCTTCAACTGGGACATGACAGGCGACCGTAAGTATATCCTCCGTGGTGGTACGGGTCTCTTCGTAGGTCGCATGCCGTTCGTATGGCTTGTCTCCGCAGTGGGTAACTCTGGTATGGGTCAGACCTCGTACGTGGCCACGACCTCTAATGGTAATACCCTGCCGACAATCTCCGTATATGGACAGACCACCCCGAGTCAGGAGGATATGCTCAGCCAGATCGGTGCCGTCAGCAGCACCTCCATCCCCAGCGGTCCTACGATCCTGAGCGAGGATCTTCGTATGCCGAAGACCTGGAAGGCTTCGCTGGCCTTCGATGCCAAGTTGCCTGGCGACATCGACTTCACCACAGAGTTTATCTACAACAGGGATTTGAATCCTGTCGTCGTGTCCAACGCCAATGTCTATTGGGACGGCTCATCAACCGTTGACCTCGGCCATGGTGATGTACGCCATAAGATGTCCACCTATAATAAGCAGAGCGCCTATGTGCTGGAGAACGCCGGCTCGAAGGCTTACTACGCTTCTCTGAGTTTCCAGTTGCACAAGGCCTTCGACTTCGGTCTCGACCTCAATGCCAGTTACACCCTCTCGACCGCCAAGAGTTATACCGAGGGTATCGGCGACCAGGTGTCTTCTGCTTACAACAACTACCGCAACTCCATCAACGCTGTGAACGACAATGAGACGGGTTATGCTACCTACGTGGCTCCTAACCGTCTGCTCATCGGTGCCAGTTATAAGTTGAAGGAGTCGAAGTACGCCACCTCGACGTTCAGCCTCGTTTATGATGCTTATCAGTACGCCTATCTGGGCAATTATGCCTACAGCCGCTACTCTTACATCTTCACCAGCAACATCAACAACGACCCGTCGGCTCCCGGCAACCTGATCTACGTACCGGCATCACGTCAGGAACTGAACAACTGGGACTTTGCTGAGAGTAAGGTCAATGGTGAGACTTATACGGCAGAGATGCAGCGTAACGACTTCTGGGAGTTCATCCAGCAGGATGACTACCTGAAGAACCGCACGGGTAAGTATGCGGAGCGTGGCGGCGCCAAGATGCCTTGGCACCATCAACTCGACTTCCGCTATCTGCGTGATATGAGCATTCAGATTGGTAAGACCAGACACGCCCTGCAACTCGGTATGGACGTGGAGAACCTGCTGAACTTCCTCTGCAAGGACTGGGGTCTCTACAAGCAGATCACGGGTAACACCCTGCTCAGTTACGATGCCAAGAACAATCAGTACACGTATAACCTCGTGGACGGTGAGCGCCACCTCTCTACTTCTCAGAACTACGAGAACACAGCCTCAACCTACCGCATCATGTTCACGATCCGTTACCTGTTCAACTAAAATACAGGCATTGACTGAAAAAAGAATCCCGCCAATGGTGGGATTCTTTTTTCGTTTTCCTATGGAGGTACTTGATAGTCGTTTGACAATTGTCAAATGAACGTTTGACAACTGTCAATCAATCGTCTGACAATTGTCAAACGACTGCCAGATGGCTCGGCAGGAAAAGGTAACATGACATCAAAAAAAGGAATCCAGCCGAATAGCGGATTCCTTTACTGTAGTAGGGACACCCGGGCTCGAACCGGGGACCTCTGCAATGTGACTGCAGCGCTCTAAACCAACTGGGCTATGCCCCTATTAATTGCTTAGCGGGTGCAAAAGTAGTAAAAATCCCCGAAACCACCAAATGTTTCTACGATTTTTTGTTAATTTTCAATTCTCAATTTTCAATTCTCAATAATAATGCGTACCTTTGCAGCCATAATTCGTATATATACAAGATTATGGCACAGGAAGATGTATTTAAGAAGATCGTAAGCCACTGCAAGGAATATGGCTTTGTATTTCCCTCCAGTGAGATCTACGATGGTTTGGGCGCTGTGTATGACTACGGTCAGAACGGCGTGGAGTTGAAGAATAACATTAAACAGTATTGGTGGAAGGCCATGACGATGCTGCACGAGAATATCGTGGGTATCGACAGCGCCATCTTCATGCACCCGACGATATGGAAGGCCAGCGGACACGTGGATGCCTTTAACGATCCCCTGATCGACAACCGCGACTCGAAGAAGCGCTATCGCGCTGACGTGCTCATTGAGGATCAGATCGCCAAGTACGACGAGAAGATCCAGAAGGAGGTCGAGAAGGCCCGCAAGCGTTTCGGTGACAGCTTTGACGAGGCCAAGTACCTGGAGACCAGTGAGCGCGTGAAGGAGACTAAGGAGAAGCGCGACGCCCTCCATGCCCGCTATGCCGCTGCCATGCAGGGTCCGGATCTCGACGAACTGAAGCAGATTATCCTCGACGAGGAGATTGTCTGTCCTATCAGCGGCACGAGGAACTGGACTGACGTGCGCCAGTTCAACCTGATGTTCTCTACCGAGATGGGGGCCAGTGCAGATGCTTCGATGAAGATCTATCTGCGCCCCGAGACGGCTCAGGGTATCTTCGTGAACTACCTGAACGTGCAGAAGACAGGCCGCATGAAGATCCCCTTCGGCATCGCCCAGATCGGTAAGGCGTTCCGTAACGAGATCGTCGCCCGTCAGTTCATCTTCCGCATGAGGGAGTTCGAGCAGATGGAGATGCAGTTCTTCGTACAGCCCGGTACGGAACTGGAGTGGTTCCCGAAGTGGAAGGAGACGCGCATGAGGTGGCACCAGGCCCTGGGCTTCGGTGCAGAGAACTACCGTTTCCACGACCACGACAAGTTGGCCCACTACGCCAATGCTGCCACCGATATCGAGTTCAAGATGCCGTTCGGCTTCAAGGAGGTGGAGGGTATCCACAGCCGTACGAACTTCGACCTGTCGCAGCACGAGAAATACTCTGGCAAGTCAATCAAGTACTTCGACCCGCAGACCAACGAGAGTTACACGCCATACGTCATCGAGACTTCGATAGGTGTCGATCGTATGTTCCTGAGCATTATGTGCCACGCCTACGAGGAGGAGAAACTGGAGAACGGCGAGACCCGCGTGGTCCTGAAGTTGCCCGCAGCGCTGGCTCCCGTGAAGTGCGCCGTGATGCCGCTGGTGAAGAAGGACGGTCTGCCCGAGAAGGCCCGCGAGATCATCGACCAACTGAAGTTCCACTTCAACTGCCAGTACGACGAGAAGGACTCCATCGGCAAGCGCTACCGTCGTCAGGACGCCATCGGTACGCCGTACTGCGTCACCGTCGATCACGACTCACTCACTGATGGTAAGGTCACCCTGCGCTTCCGCGACACCATGGAGCAGGAGCGTGTGAACATCAGCGACCTGAACGCCATCATCGAGGACAAGGTGAGCATTGCATCATTGCTGAAGAAACTTCAGTAATTTAAAGGTAAAAAGTAAAAAGGTAAAGAAGTAAACATGTCAATGATAATAAAGAGTTTAGTAAAAGGTCAGGCAAAATGGTTTTTACCTTTTTACCTTTTTACCTTTTTGCTTTTATTCTCGTGTAGCGAAGAATCTACTGAGGAGGATGAGTATGCCAACTGGGAGGAGCGCAACGATGCGATGACTAATCAGTGGGCGTCTAACTCCTCTCTACGGAAGATCAAGTGCTATACGAAGGATCAGACGACGACGGGCGCCAACAGCGACTATGTCTATGTGGAGGTGCTTGAGGAGGGTAGCGGTACGGAGTCTCCGCTGTTCACTGACAGCGTGTGGATGGCCTACAGGGGCCGTCTGATCCCCACGACGTCGTATCCCGATGGCCTGGTGTTCGACCAGACCTATACGAATGACTTCAGTTGGCGGACGGCAGACATGACAAAGGGGTCTGCCGGGTCGTTCATAGAAGGGTTCACGACTGCCCTGATGAACATGCATAGGGGCGACCACTGGCGCGTACATGTCCCCTATCAGTTGGGCTATGGCACCTCGACATCTTCGAGCAGTGTGATTCCTGCCTATTCCGATCTGACGTTCGACATCGCCCTGCTCGACTTCTGGCATCCCGGAGAGAGCCGCCCGGAGTTCAAGGCGCGTCAGGAATAAGGGAGAAAAACCAAAAGATTGATAAAAATCCGGAAATCCTTGAGATATTCCGGATTTTTTCGTATATTTGCGCCATCATAAGAACTTAAGACTATGGCAAAGTACGCAGACTATATCAAGAGAATCGAGATCGACTCGCTCTGGAGCGGGAAGAAGCACGTGGTATGGGAGTTGAACCGGCAGGTGAATATCCTGAGCGGCATCAACGGTATGGGCAAGAGTACGATCCTGAGCAAGGTGGTGAAGAGCGTGAACACCAACGGTGACGTCATCAACCACCTGCTGAAAGGCGTGCATATCGACGTGGAGCCTGCCGATGCCACCCATATCCGTTTCGATATCATCCGCTCGCTGGATTCACCTATGCTCGACAATGAGACACTGAACATGGTGGATACCCGTATCCGTTCGGCCCTCGACTTCCAGTTGTTCCACCTGCAGCGCAAGTACCTTGACTATCAGGTGAACATCGGCAACCGCATCATCGCCGAACTGCAGACAGGCAATACCGATGCCGCCCAGCAACTATCAGAAAAGAAAAAACGATTCCAGGACATCGTGGATGACCTGTTTTCTGAGACGGGCAAGAAGATCGTGCGCACGGAGAACGAGATCCGCTTCTCACAGATCGGTGAGACGCTGGTGCCCTATCAGTTGTCGAGTGGTGAGAAGCAGATCCTGGCCATTCTCCTGACGGTGCTCGTGGAAGACAACCAGCCGTACGTGCTCTTTATGGATGAGCCGGAAGTGTCGCTGCATATCGAGTGGCAGAAAAGGCTCATCGACCTCTGTCTGGAACTGAACCCCAACGTACAGATCATCCTGACAACCCACTCTCCCGCCGTGGTGATGAACGGCTGGGTAGATAGCGTCACGGAAGTGACGGATATAACAATCTAGGAATGCCTAGGAAAACCTAGGAAATCCTAGGAACGCCTAGGACTAAGAAATATCTAGAAATGCCTCATCGCCTGAAGGATAATCTCAACAGCAAGTATTTCGAGGCGGCCAACGCGCTGACGTCGAAGAAAGCACGACATAGGATCGTCGCCTATGTCGAGAGTTACGATGATATCTATTTCTGGCGCACGGTGCTCAGCGAGTTTGAAAACGACAAGCGTTATTTCGAGGTGATGCTACCCTCGAAGATAAACCTGACGCGCGGCAAGAAGTCAGTGCTGATGAACTTCCTGGAAGGAGAGCCACTGGGCAAAGACATGATCGCCTGTGTGGATGCCGACTACGACTACCTGATCCAGGGGCGAACGGCGCAGTCGCAGCGGGTGCTGGGAAGTCCCTACGTGTTCCATACCTACGTCTATGCCATCGAGAACTTCCAGTGCTATGCCCCTTCGCTGCATAATGTCTGTGTCTCCGTGACGCTCAACGATCACCGTATCTTCGATTTCCGTGAGTATTTCAGTCAGTTCAGCGAAGCCATCTTCCCGTTGTTCGTGTGGTCGATCATGCTCTACCGTAACGGGAATTATCCGAAGTTCTCCCTCTCCGACTTCAACCGCATTGCCGATCCAGGGGGCTTCAACGTGCAGAACCCGGGGCCGTCGATAGCCAATGTGAAACGGAAGGTGCACACGAAGATCAACGACCTGCAGCGGCAGTTCCCTGATGCGAAGGAAGAGTATCTGGCCACCAAGGAAGATATCAAGGCACTGGGCGTTACGCCGCAGACCACCTATTTATATATACAGGGACATCACCTGTTTGACACGGTGGTCTCACCGATTCTGTCGAAGGTGTGCAACCTGCTCCGTCAGGAGCGCCAGAACGAGATCTACCACGCCTCTGCCCATAAGACGCAGAAGCGCAACGAGATGTCGTGCTATGAGAACTCGTTGCAGGACATCAAGGTGATGCTCAAGAAGAACAGCGGCTATATGGCTTCTGAGCAGTTCCGTCGGGTACAGGAGGATATCCGGGCGTATCTGGATGGGGAAAACTGAAATCTATACATAAGTCTCCAGGAACTTGACGGTTCCCTCTACCTTGACCTCTTCCGTCGTGGCAGGGAGGAGAACGGTGTCGCCCATCTGGAAGGTGATAGTCTCCTCGTCGGCGGTGAGCGTCCCCTGTCCCTTGACGGCTATCAGGATCACGAACGAGTCAAGGCCTGAGTAGTCGAGCGTCATAGGCTCCGTCAGGTCATAGACAGATGTCGTGAAGTAAGGACACTCCACCAGTTGTACCCCCTCGTTCTGTTTTGGTTGGTAGCCCGCCCGGTAGTTCGGCAGCACGGTGTAGTCGATACTCTCGGCAGCCTCCTTTGTGTGGAGTTCACGGTAGTTGCCGTCCTTGTCCTTGCGCTTGAAGTCGTAGATGCGGTAGGTGACATCGGAGGTCTGCTGGATCTCTGCCACGAAACAGCCAGTGCCGATGGCGTGGATGCGGCCAGCAGGAATGAAAAACACGTCACCCTCATGCACCGCGTAGCGGGCCAGGGCATCGGTGATGGTATCATTCTCCACCATCTCCTTGTACTCGTCTGGGGTGATCTTCTTCTTCAGACCGTTGTAGAGTTGTGCATCGGGTGCCGAATCCAGGGCATACCACATCTCCGTCTTGCCGCGCGACTTGCCTTGGCGCTGGGCAATCTCATCCGTCGGGTGCACCTGGATGCTAAGATCCTGACGGGCGTCGATAAACTTGATGAGCAGTGGGAACTCATTGCCGAAGCGCTGGAAGTTTTCCTTGCCGACAAGTCGGTCTTTCTGTTCGCGCACCAATTGGTTGAGGCTCTTGCCCTTGTCTTTGCCATTGGACACGATCGTCTCATTGTCTTTAACACCGGAAATCTCCCAACTTTCTCCGACGCGCTCCATCTGAGTGTCCAGATGCTTGAAGGGGATGATCCTGTCACCTCCCCAGATGGTCTGCTTCAGTAGCGGTTCAAATTTGTACATCGTTTTTGTAGTATTATTGTAGTTTTTACTGTTTTACCTTTTTGCTTCTATTAATTCTCTTTCCAGAAACTGCGCGTAAAAAGTACCAGTACCGTCATGATTTCCAGACGTCCCATGAGCATCAGCAGACAGAGAATCCATTTGATGTAATCAGGCAGCGCGGACCAGTACATCACAGACCCCACCTGATTACTCAGTGACGGGCCAACGTTGCTGACACAACTCAGGGCAATCGTCACCGAGTTGGTGTTGTCGATGCCTGTCACCGACATGATGGCTGCCGTCACCACCACCATGATGATGGTCAATGCGAAGAAGGCAAAGAGGGAGATCAGACGGTTGTTGGGCACGTTCTGTCCGTTGATCTTCACAGGCAGGACAGCATTCGGATGCAGGATCTGCCGGAAGTTATTGCGTACCACTTTCAGCAGCATGACCCCTCGGATACATTTGAAACCTCCGCTGGTGCTACCTGCACAGGCACCCAGGTACATGACTCCGCCCAGGATGACCCATGAGGTATGCGGCCACAGTCCCACCTCGTCGTTGAACATGCCCGTGGTGGTGATGAACGACACCACCTGGAACAGGGCACAGCGGAAGGACTTCTCCAGATCATAGTCTGAACCTGTAAACAGCAGGTACATGATCCAGAGAGTGGCTCCGACAACAACGCTGATATAGAGTTTGAATTCCGAGTTACGGAAGAGCGTGCCGAGTCTGGCCTTGAAAAGACAGATATATAATAAGGTGAAATTAATGCCTGACAGGAATTGGAAGATGATGCAGATATAGTCGATCGTGGGAGAGTTGAAATACATCGTACTGTCGTTGTGGATGGCGAAGCCGCCCGTGGCCGTCGTGGTCATGGCGTAATTCGTCGCCTCATACCAGTCCATGCCCGCCAGCCAGAAAGACAGTCCGCAGCCGATGGTTAGAAGGAGGTAGATGCTCCAGATCCACTTGGCGGTGGTCGTCAGACGGGGGTGCATCTTGGCCTTGATGGGGCCAGTGGCTTCTGCCGCAAACACCTTCACACTACCACTGACGAGCGAGGGGAGGATGGCAATGGTAAAGAACAGGATTCCCAAACCGCCTATCCACTGCATCATCGAGCGCCAGAACAGGATGCCGTGGGGCAGACACTCCACATCATCGAGGATGGTGGCTCCTGTGGTGGTGAACCCGGAGATGGTCTCGAAATAGGCATCTGTTAGGTTGGTGATACTCCCGTGTATCAGGAAGGGGAACATTCCGAAGAGTGAGAAGATAAGCCATACGGCCGTCACCAGCAGGTAGGCATCGCGCCGGCTCAGTGAGTTCTCAGCATTCCTGCCCATAAAGAGGAACAGGAAACCGCTTCCGAACGTTACCAGCAATGACATCAGGAATGCCAACTGATCGTCCTCATGGTAGTAGAAGGACATGGCTGTGCACCAGGCCATGAAGAATGCCTCGATGAACAGCAGCGACCCGATGATCTTGCTGATGATACGGAAGTTCACCATATTGTATTCTTTTTGAAGAATTTCTCTACGTTGTTCAACTTCTGTTCATGGCAGAATACCATGACAGAGTCGCCAGCCTGGATCTGAGAGTTACCGTTCACAAGCATACCTGTACCATGACGTACCAGTCCGCCAATGGTCACACCGAAAGGCATGCCTAAATCCTTCACGGGTTTCTTGGTCACTCTCGACCCTTCGGCAGCGGTAAACTCTGCCACCTCCGCATCCACCAGCATCAGTGAGCGCAGGTTCTCCACATCTGCGTCAAGCATCATCTGGAAGATATGGCTGGCAGCAATCGTCTTCTTATTGATGATCGTCCCGATGTCCAGACTCTCTGCCATCGACACATAGTCAAGGTTCTCCACCATGGCAACGGTCTTCCGCACACCAAGTTTCTTGGCCGTCAGACAGGCCAGGATGTTGGTCTCTGCATTACCTGTGAGTGCCACGAAGGCCTGAGTATTCTTGATACCTTCCTCCTCAAGCAGTCCCAGGTCACGTCCGTCACCGTGAATGATCATGGCCTCTTCCTTCTCAAGCAGTTCGTTCAGTTTTTCGCACCGCTTCGGGTCTTTCTCAATGATCTTCACGTTCATGTACTCGGGGATGGTCAGTGCCGCACGCACGGCTGTCTTCCCGCCGCCCATGATGATCACGTTCTTCACATCGGTATAATGTTCCTTGCCGACAATCTTGCGGATATAGGGGATATATTCCTTGGTTGTCATGAAATAGGCGAGGTCATTGACACGCAGTTCATCCATACCACTGGGGATGATCGTATCGCCGTTGCGCTTCACGGCCACGATGTGGTAGGGATCGTCGGGCCCGCAGAGTTCGCGCAAGGGTTTGTTCAGTATCTCGGCCATCTCCCGCAGTTTGATGCCGAGCAGGATGAGGGCACCGTCATGGACATCCCACCGCTGACGCACCCACGACAACTTCAGGCCATTGGTGATATCTATGGCGGCCAGCACCTCCGGGTAGATCAGCGAATCGACACCGAGGTTCTTGAAGAACGGCTGTAGTTCCGGGGAGAGGTATTCATAGTTGTCAATACGGGCAACGGTTTTCTTGGCACCAAGGGCATGGGCCAGGATACAGGCGTTCAGGTTGGTGCTTTCCTCTGGTGTCACACCGACGAACAGATCGGCATGGGCAGCACCAGAGTCTTTCAATGCCTGAATACTGGTGGGGGAGGCCTGATAGGTCATCACATCGTATTCGCTGAGTGTGCTCAGCCGCTCTTCGTCGTCATCGATCAGCACACAGTCCTGATGCTCGCGCGACAGCAGTTTCGACAGATGAGTACCTACGGCACCTGCACCGACAATCACAATCTTCATTTCTCTTTAATGGCTTTGATGATACTCTCTGTATCAAGAGAGGTGATTTGCTGCAGTTCCTTCACCGTACCATGTTCAACGAATGAGTCGGGCAGTCCGAGACGAATTACCTGCGGCTGGTAGCCGTGGTCGTTCATCCATTCCAATACGGCGGAACCAAGACCGCCCTTCCTAACACCATTCTCTACGGTGATGATGCGCTTGAACTTCTTGCCCACCTCCTCGAGGATATTCTCGTCAATAGGTTTCAGGAAGCGCATGTCGTAGTGAGCCACGCTGACACCGTCGCCTATCTTGGCGATAGCCTCCGTCACGTTATTGCCTATCGGGCCGATGCTCAGCACGGCCACGTCCGTGCCGTCCTTCAGTTTACGGCCTGTACCCACTTTCACTTCCTCCAACGGACAGCGCCAGTTCTGCAGCACGCCGCCGCCACGCGGGTAGCGTATCACGAACGGTCCCTTGTCCGGCAACTGGGCGGTGTACATCAGCCGCCGTAGTTCGTGCTCATCCATCGGCGACGAGATCGTCAGGTTCGGGATGGGGCGCAGGGCCGCCAGGTCGAAAGCACCATGGTGCGTGGGACCGTCTTCTCCGACCAGTCCGGCACGGTCGAAGCAGAACACGACATTCAGGTTCAGCAGTGCCACGTCGTGGATGATATTATCGAATGCCCGCTGAGCGAAAGCACTGTAGATATTACAGAAAGGCAGCAGTCCGTCCTTGGCCATTCCGCCTGAGAAGGTGACGGCATGCCCCTCGGCGATACCCACGTCAAACGTACGCTCAGGCATCTCCTTCATCATGATGTTCATTGAACAGCCGGAGGGCATGGCGGGGGTCACACCCACGATCTTCGGATTCTGCTTGGCCAGTTCCAGAAGGGTGTGGCCAAACACATCCTGATATTTCTGGGGTTTGTTAGGATCATTATCGACGATACGCTCACCCGTTTCAGGATCGAACTTTCCCGGTGCGTGCCAGACAGTCACGTCCTTCTCAGCAGGCGCATAGCCATGTCCCTTCTGGGTGTGCAGGTGTAACAGTTTCGGACCTTTCATGTCCTTCATCTGCCGGAGGATGCGCACCAGTTCCTTGACGTTATGGCCATCGAACGGTCCGAAGTAGCGGATATTCATACCCTCGAAGATGTTCTGCTGATGGGAGATGGCGCTCTTCAGGGCATTCGACAGGCGGATAATTCCCTTCCGACGGTCATCGTTGAGCATGCCCTTGCCATGCATCCAACGGGCCGCCTTGAAGCGCAGGGCATTATAGGTCTCGTTGGTGCTCAGGTTCAGCAGGTACTGCTTCATGCCGCCCACCGAACGGTCTATCGACATGTTATTGTCGTTGAGGATGATCAGCAGGTCATTGGGCGAGGAAGAGACATTGTTCAGTCCCTCAAAAGCCAGTCCACCGCTCATGGCACCGTCGCCGATGACGGCCACCACGTGACGATCGGTATTTCCATCAAGTTGCGCGGCAACGGCCATGCCGAGGGCCGCCGAGATGGAGTTGGAGGCATGCCCGCAGGCAAAGGTGTCATACTCACTCTCCATGGGGGAGGGGAATGGCTTGATGCCGCCCAACTTGCGGTTCGTACAGAACTGCTCGCGCCGTCCCGTCAGGATCTTATGGCCGTAGGCCTGATGCCCCACGTCCCAGACGACACGATCCTCTGGGGTGTTATAGACATAATGCAGCGCAACGGTAATCTCCACGACGCCGAGACTGGAGGCCAGATGACCAGGATTCACTGCCACCTCCTGCACAATATCCTCACGCAGTTCCTTACAGAGTTGAGGCAGTTCGTCCACTGACAACTGGCGTAAATCCTCAGGGTATTGGATCTTATTGAGTAGTGTAAATTCTGTTTTCTCCACTATATTTCCATATTTTGGTGCAAAGATATGTTTTTTTTATCAAATTACAAAAAAATTCATTAATTTTGCAGCGATAATTATAAAAATGACGCAAGATATGACGTACGGGATTATCGGAACAGGTGCCATTGGCGGCTATTATGGCAGCAAATTGGCAAGGAGCGGTCAGGAGGTACACTTCCTGTCGCACAGTGACTATCAGTTTGTCAAAGAGCGTGGCATGCAGGTGGATTCCTGCGACGGTTCGTTCCACCTTGACCATGTCAATGTCTATCAGTATTCAACTGATATGCCGAAGTGTGACGTCGTGATTGTGGGTCTGAAAACAACCAACAATCACCTGCTTCCCGAACTGCTTCCTCCATTGCTCCATGAGAAGACAGTTGTGGTGCTCATCCAGAACGGAATTGGGGTCGAGGCTGACGTTCAGCAAATGTTTCCAGGTGTACAACTGATAGCAGGTCTCGCCTTTATCTGCTCTGCCAAGACGGAGCCTGGTCGCGTGAACCATCAGTGCTATGGCAGTATCAATCTTGCCAACTATTCTTGTAAGGATGAAAATCTCTTTGACAGCATATTAAATGATTTTACCAATGCGGCCATTCCCGCAGCCTCTGTACCCTATGATGAGGCCCGTTGGAAGAAAGCGGTATGGAATATGCCGTTCAATGGTATGACGGTGGCCCTGAACACACAGACCAACCTGCTACTGAAGAATCCTGCCACCCGTCAACTCATCCGTGACATGATGGAGGAAGTGGTAGGCGCAGCCCGGCATCTGGGTGTTACAGGACTGGATGAGGCGTTCATCGACAAGATGATTGAGATGACAGACGAGATGACACCCTATTCCCCCTCGATGAAACTCGATTACGACTTCCACCGTCCGATGGAGATACACTATATCTATAGTCGTCCGATAGAGATGGCCCGTGAGGCCGGCTTCCGTATGCCGAAGTTGGAGATGCTCGAAGCCGAACTGAAATATTTGCAAAACGCCTGAATTATGAAGTTTGTCACTTTGCCATTCACAGAAGTGCGTCGCCTGTCGTTCTATCTGGCGATGGAGGAGTATGTGGCGCGCCATCTTAGCGAGCCCGACTGCTTCTTTATATGGCAGGTGGAGCCCAGCGTGATCTTCGGGCGCAATCAGGTGGCAGAGAACGAGGTGAACCTCGACTATTGTCGTGAGCAGGGCATTCAGATCTACCGCCGCAAAAGTGGGGGAGGCTGCGTGTATGCCGACATGGACAACCTGATGCTGTCGTTTGTCACCGATGGCGAGAATGTGGGTTTTACGTTCAACAGGTTCGTACAGATGATCCTGCTGATGCTGCGCAGACTGGGCATCGAGGCCACGGGCACCAGTCACAATGACATTGTGATTGGCGACCGTAAGGTCTGTGGTACGGCGTTCTACCAGTTGCCCGGACGTAGCATTGTCCACAGTACCATGCTCTACGACACGAATATGGAGCACATGCTGAACGCCATCACCCCCAGTGCAGAGAAACTGCAGAAGAAGGGCATCCGGAGTGTGCGCCAGCGTATCACCATGCTGAAAGACTATACCTCGTTAAGTCTGGAACAGTTAAAAAGGTTCATACGTGAGACGCTCTGCGAAGGGGAAAGGATGCTGACACCTGCCGAGGTCAGCGGAATCGAACAGTTGGAGGCCTCGTACCTGAAAGAAGACTTTATCAAAATATTACAATAACCTATGGCTATCAAACAAGAACTGGAAAAGAAAACCAAACGCACTTGTCTTTACGACAAGCACTTGTCTTTAGGCGCTATGATGGTGGAGTTCGGCGGCTTCGACATGCCCCTGCTGTACCAGAATGCGGGTATTGCCCCCGAGCATACGGCTGTGCGCGAGCATGTCGGACTCTTCGATGTGTCCCACATGGGCGAGGTGACCGTGAAGGGTAAGGATGCAGAGCGCTATGTGCAGCACATCTTCACCAACGACATCGCCGGGGCGCCCGTGGGCAAGATCTACTATGGTATGATGTGCTACGAGAACGGCGGTACGGTCGATGACCTGTTGGTTTATAAGATGGCGGAGAACGATTTCTTCCTCGTGATCAACGCCGCCAATATCGACAAGGACTGGGCGTGGATGCAGGAGCATGCCGAAGGCTTCGACATCGACCTGCAGAACCGCAGCGACTATTACGGACAGATCGCCGTACAGGGTCCTGAGTCAGAGGACGTGATGGAGCGGGTCTTAGGACTGTCTTGCAGCGAACTGACCTTCTACACCTGCAAAGAAGTAACCACTCCTTTCCCTTCTAGGGAGGGGCAAGGGGGAGAGTCTGTCATCATCTCCCGCACGGGTTATACGGGTGAGGACGGCTTCGAGGTCTATGGCTCGCATGCCTTTATCAACGAGTGCTGGGACAAACTCATCGCCGCCGGCGTGCAGGCCTGTGGACTGGGTTGTCGCGACACCCTACGCTTCGAGGTGGGACTGCCGCTCTATGGCGACGAACTCTCGGAGGAGATTACTCCGATCATGGCAGGTCTGGGTATGTTCGTCAAACTCGACAAGGAGGAGTTTATCGGTAAGGAGGCACTGGCCAGGCAGAAGGCGGAGGGACCCGCCAGGAAACTGGTGGGCATCGAACTCTTCGACAAGGCCATCCCCCGTCATGGCTATACCGTTCTGAATATGGAAGGCGAACCCATCGGTGAGGTGACCACGGGTTATCACACCCTCTCGTCGGATAAGAGTGTCTGCATGGCACTCGTCGATGCCGCCTACACCAAACTCGACACCGAGGTACAGATCCAGATCCGCAAGAAGGTCTTCCCCGGCAAAGTCGTCAAGAAACAATTCTATAACAAAAACTATAAAAAATGAGTAAGGTAATTGAAGGACTCTACTACTCGGAGTCACATGAATACGTAAGAGTAGAAGGTGATTTTGGTTTCATCGGTATCACGGACTATGCCCAGAACGCCCTGGGTAATGTGGTGTATGTGGATATGCCGGAGGTGGATGACGAAGTAGAGGCTGGCGAGGAGTTTGGCGCCGTGGAAAGCGTGAAGGCTGCCAGCGACCTGTACTCACCCGTCAGCGGAACAGTTGTTGAGATTAACGAGGCCCTGGAAGACCAGCCCGAACTCATCAACGAGGATGCCTTCGGGAACTGGATCATCAAGGTTTCCCTCTCCGACAAGTCGCAACTCGACACCCTGATGGACGCCGCTGCCTACGAGGCCTTCTGCGCTAAATAGTCAAATTGTGAAATAGTCAAATTGTCAAATGTATAAATACTTTCCCCATACTCAGGAGGATCTGAAGGCGATGCTGGAGAAGGCGGGCGTGACGTCGCTCGACGGACTCTACGCCCAGATCCCTGAGAGCATCCGCTTCCGTGGCGACTACCAGATTCCCTCGGAGATGAGTGAGATGGAGGTGCGCGACACCTTCGCGAAACTGGGAAACCAGAACGAACAACTCACCTGCTTCGCGGGCTACGGTGTCTATGACCACTATACGCCGTCGGTCATCCCCAGTCTGCTCTCGCGCTCGGAGTTCCTCACCTCCTACACCCCCTATCAGGCCGAGATCTCACAGGGCACGCTCCATTATATCTTTGAATATCAGAGTATGATGGCCGAACTGACGGGCATGGACATCAGCAACGCCTCGATGTACGACGGTACGACTGCCGCTGCCGAGGCCATGATGATGGCCGTGGCCGCCGGCAAGAAACAGAATAAGGTGCTGGTGTCGGGTGCCCTGAATCCCAAGACACGTGAGGTGCTCGACACCTACGCCCTGCATCAGGGTATCGAACTGGAGACCATCGCCACGAAGGATGGTGTGACCGACATCGACGACCTGAAGGCCAGACTCGCCCAGGGCGGTGTGGCCGGTGTGATGGTGCAGCAGCCGAATGTCTATGGCATCGTCGAGGACTTCACGGGCTTCGCCGAGGCCTGTCACGAACAGAAGGCGCTCTTTATCATGGACAGTGTCGCCGCTGATCTCGCCGTGCTGAAGACCCCGGGTGAGTGGGGTGCCGACATCGCTGTGGGCGACGGTCAGAGCCTGGGTATTCCCATGCTCTTCGGCGGCCCCTACGTGGGCTATATGTGCTGTACGGAGAAACTCATCCGTAAGATGCCAGGGCGTATCGTCGGCATGACCAAGGATAACAGGGACCAGAGAACCTTCGTGCTCACCCTCCAGGCCCGTGAACAGCATATCCGTCGCCAGAAGGCCACCTCGAACATCTGTAGTAACCAGAGTCTGATGGCACTCTTCGTGACCATCTATCTCTCGCTGATGGGTAAGCAGGGCATGAAGGAAGCCGCCCGGCTCTCCTACGCGGGAGCGCATTATCTCTGCGACGAACTGCTGGAGACGGGCCGTTTCTCCTTGGCTTACAACAAGCCCTTCTTCAATGAGTTCTATGTGAAGTACGACGGTGACATCGACACGCTCTACCAGCGTTTCATCGATGCCCGGTTCTTAGGTGGCGTGAAGTTCGCCGATGGCATCCTCTTTGCCGTCACCGAGAAGCGTACGAAAGAAGAAATTGATAACCTCGTCAAGATTGCTGCCCTATGAACCGCCAACTATATGGAAACCTGATCTTTGAACTCTCGAAGGAGGGTCGCAAAGGCTACAGTCTGCCAAGAAACAATTTTGGCGATTACGAGATACCTGCCTCGATGCAGCGTACGGAGGAGGCGCAGTTGCCTGAGTGTGACGAACTGACGGTGGTGCGCCACTACACGAACCTCTCTAATAATAACTTTGGCGTGGATACGGGCTTCTATCCCCTGGGCTCCTGTACGATGAAGTACAATCCCAAGATCAACGAGGAAATGGCTGCCCTGCCGCAGTTCCAGAACCTGCACCCCGAGCAGCCCGCCAAGACAGTCCAGGGAGCCTTGGCCTTGATATCATTATTGGAGCGTTCGCTCTGCGAACTGACGGGTCTGGCCCACTTCACCTTTAAGCCATACGCTGGGGCCCACGGTGAACTGACGGGCTTGATGACCATCGACAACTACCACCGTTCGCGTGGCGACCTTCAGCGCAAAAAGGTCGTTGTGCCCGACAGTGCCCATGGCACGAACCCCGCCTCGGCAGCCGTCTGCGGTCTGGAGATCATCGAGGTGAAGTCTGATGCTCAAGGTCTGGTCGATCTGGCCGACCTGGAACGTCTGGTCTCTCTAGAAGGTCCTGGCATCGCTGCCATGATGATGACCAATCCCAACACCCTCGGGCTCTTCGAGACGCGGATCCCTGAGATCGCGAAACTGATCCACGACTGCGGCGGTCTGATGTACTACGACGGTGCCAACCTGAATCCCATGCTGGGTGCCTGTCGTCCCGGCGACATGGGCTTCGACGTGATGCACATCAACCTGCACAAGACGTTCTCCACGCCGCATGGCGGTGGAGGTCCAGGCAGTGGTCCCGTGGGTGTGCGTGAGGGATTGCAGGATTGCTTCCCTGTGGTGTCGCCCTACCATGGCAACTACGGTGTGATGATGCGCGCCTATGCCTATATCCTCTCACTGGGTCGCGATCATGTCAGGGAGGTGGGTCCGTTGGCTGTGCTCAATGCCAACTACATCAAGGAGTCGTTGAAGGATGTCTATGAACTGCCCATCGACGGTCTCTGCTGTCATGAGTTCGTGTTCGACGGCCTGAAGGATAAGAGTACGGGTGTCACGACGATGGACGTGGCGAAACGGCTGCTCGACTACGGCTATCATGCGCCCACGATCTACTTCCCGCTGCTCTTCCACGAGAGTCTGATGATCGAGCCCACGGAGAACGAAAGCAAGGAGACGCTCGACGGTTTCATCGCCGTGATGCGCCGGATCGCCGAGGAGGCGAAGAGCGATCCCGACCTGGTAAAGTCGGCGCCCCACACGACGCCCATCGGCCGTGTCGATGATGTCCTCGCCGCCAAGCATCCTGTCACCACTTATAAACAAATGGTCCATGACAACAACTGATCTCATCATCATCGGCGCGGGTCCTGGTGGCTACCGCGCCGCTGAATATGCCGCCCAGCAGGGCCTGAAGGTCGTGATCTTCGAGGGCAGTGAGGTAGGGGGCACATGCCTGAACGTCGGCTGTATCCCCACGAAGACCTGCGTCCATTCCGCCACCTTTGCGGAGGCACGCGAGCGTATGCCACAGGTCGTCAGCCAACTCCGTCAGGGTGTCGAGGGCATCCTCTCCCATCCTAATATCACCCTCGTCCGCGGGCAAGCCGCCTTACTCCCCTCCTCCCAGGATGAGGGGTTAGGGGTGGAGGTAAACCATACGGTTTACACCGCCCCGAACATCATCATCGCCACGGGCTCAGAGACGAAATGGCTCCCCATCGAAGGTGTCAAGGCCGATCCCCGCGTCGTCGATTCCACGGGACTCCTCAACCTCGACAGCCTCCCTAAGCGCCTCTGTATCATCGGCGCAGGTGTCATTGGCATGGAGTTCGCCAGTGTCTTCAACCGCTTCGGCTCCGAGGTCACGGTCATCGAATATCTGAAGGAGTGCCTCCCCGCCCTTGACAGCGACATCGCCAAGCGTCTGCGCAAACTGTTGGAGAAGCGCGGTATCACCTTTAAGATGAAGACCGCCGTGCAGTCGCTCGCCGACATCGATGCCGACGTGATCCTGATGGCCACGGGCCGTAAGCCCCGCACAGGTGGACTGAACCTGGAATCCGTAGGCATCACCCTGGCCCCCAATGGTGCGGTTCCCGTCAACGACCACTTCCAGGTTGTCTCTCCCCTCCTTCAGGAGGGGCAGGGGGAGGTCTCCATCTACGCCATCGGTGATGTCAACGGCCGTCAGATGCTTGCCCATGCCGCCGAGATGCAGGCTGTGAGGGCTGTGAACCATATCCTCGGCAAGAGCGACGGCATCCGCTTCGACATCATGCCCGCCGCCATCTTCACGGAACCCGAGGCTGCCTGTGTCGGTCCTACGGAAGACCAGTTGAAAGCCAGCGGGGTGCCTTACGTCTGCAAAAAATCCTTCTGGCGCGCCAACGGCAAGGCCCTTGCCATGGGAGAGACGGAAGGCATGCTGAAACTATTTGTTTGCCCCGACGGCCTCATCCTCGGTGCTCACGCTTACGGCGCCCATGCCGCCGACATCGTCCAGGAAGTGAGTGTCCTGATGTGCAAACATACCACGCTCGGCGAACTTGCCGACATGGTGCACATCCATCCCACCCTCTCCGAAATTCTCAAAGCAACTTGTTAAAGATTAATAAAAATCAAGCACATTTCCGTATAGTTTAAAAAATAAACCTTATCTTTGCGATATCTGACGGAACGCTAAAACTATCCAAAGGTATGGGAACGACTAACGAGTTGGACATTATCACTCGCATCCGTGGTGAGGCAACGCGTAGGAATGAAATGACGGGTAAGAACCCCTTCCTGATCTGGGGTTACTCCATAGTTATCGCCTACCTGCTGACGTTTGCTGCGATGATGCTGTGTGATAATGACCTGTTTCTCTTTATCCTATGTGGAATACCCTTGGTAGGTGTTCCTTATATGCAGAATAACCTCCACGAAGACTATAACTGCAACCATGTGAGGACGAAAGAAGACAATTATGTCTTGAAGGTGTGGTTGTTCGTTGGTTTTGCTTGCGGCTTTGCCGCATTAGCCACGGGCTTTGCGGGGGTGCATCACCAGTGTTTGTTTGCACTGGCCAGCCTCTTGATAGGTATGGGGAGTCTCTTTACTGGTGTCATCATGCGATTCCGACCCAAGGTGGTCTGCGGCATCATTGCCTGTTTGCTCTCTGCCATTCCTCTCTTCCTGCAAGATGAACTTTGGGCGTGGCAACTTTTTGTAACAGCCGTAGTAACGGTCATCGCCCTTATCATTCCCGGACACATGTTTAATAGCCATCTTCGAAAATATCATCAATTATCGTCATGAACAAGTTTAAGTTCCCCGTTATCAATCCATTGCTTCACAGTGAACTGAGGTTAAAGATCATGGTCGCCCTTGACAGTTTGGAAAGTGCCGACTTCGTCTATTTGTGTGATATTACTGATTCCACACGAGGTAACGTCAGCGTACAGATCAAGACGTTGCAGGAAGCAGGCTATCTTGAGATCGACAAGAGCGGTCTGGGGCGTTTCTCCCACACCATCTGCCGTATTACCCACAAGGGACACGATGCACTTATTGCATACGAACAGGGTCTGCGCCGCCTCTTTAGTGAGCGTGTGCCCGACATGGATAGCCAAAAGAAGATAGGCTAGGCGTTTCGAACGGTAAAGACCTGTGTCATTTTGCGCATTAGAAAGTTTAAAAATTAAACCTATTGATAACTTAAAACAAAAAAACATTATGCGAACAACAATGAGAAAAACCTTTTTGGCGAGGGCAACCATTACACTGCTACTTGCAATGATTGGCATGGTGGGCACGGCACAGACATTTGTCGTTGTCGATAAAAATGGAAACCGTGTGACCTACGATGCAAGCAAACTTGACAAAGTCACCTTCCAAGATGATCCGCCAAGTTTTACCGTTTATGAGGTGAAAGACGAGCCAGCCGGTAGCGAAGAGCCTGGTTCTGAGCCAACCCAGGAGGAACCTGTTGTGGAAACGACAACATTTACCTTCGACGAGGTAGCAAGTTTCTCGGGCGACCCGGATTTCCTGTTCACACATCCTGACACGGTGTATGTGGGTGGAGAGGCAGAGGATTTCAAATTCCAGTTCCGTAGCAATGTGGAATACACTTACAATCCCTCTGATAACTGGCTCAAATATATCAGTCCCATCAACAATACCGACTCCTTACTGTTTAATGCCGGGATGAACCCGATGACTGATAAGCGCATAGGCTACATTGCCTTTGCCAGCAAGGACAAGCAGATTGCTGATACTGTCTGGGTCGTACAGGCAGCCAAGCATGACTCTCGTTATATTAACATTGACTGGACGCAGACTACCCTCGACAACTTCGACGAGGAGAGTGGCCAGGCGCAGATTACTTTCACGGGCGATGTACCTGTGATGGGTGATTACGATGTGGTGCTCCTTCCTAAAGATGACTCTTACATCATCCGTCTCATCGATAAGATACAACAGGAAGAGGGCAGCAAAACCGTCAATCTCACCACCCGTCAGGGCTTGATGGGTAACCTCTTCAAAGGTACGAAGTTCAAACTGGCTACGGAGGCCACTGCGAAAGCCCGTGGTGCCTCCGATGACGTGCCCGTCTATCTGCCCACGAAGGTGGAGATGATCTCCGGCGATGGATGCGTAGAACTCTACAATGCCGACAAGGCTTTGACACGTGGACCTGTAGGCTTCGAGAACGAGTTCATCAGTTGGGAGTACAACGACGATGGCAAGGTGCTCTGGGAGAGTGGCATGCAAAGCCTCTCATGGGATAAACTCAACTTCAACATCGGTCTGAAGGGCCTGTTCGCCTTCGACTTCGGAGATATCCCTTGGGAGAAGGTGCGCATGGGTGACCTGCAGAACCTGAAGATTACGCTCGAAGGCGGCTTCGACATGAATCTTATCATGAAGTATGCGGTGGCCAGTGAGGTGAGTTACGAGAAGGAATGGACGCTGAAAGAGAATGCTATTCCCAATCTGAAATATACCTTCATGGTTGGAACCGTACCCGTCTATATCACTGTTGGCGCAGATCTCATGGCCAATGTCAGTCTGGGTGCTTCTGGCGAGGCCAGCATCACCACGGGTGTGACAGCCTCCACGAAAGTCAGTTATGGCGTGGAGTGGGATGCCGAGAAGGGCCTCTCCAAGATTGCCGAGTGCGAGAAGAATCTGGAACTTGTAGGTCCCGATCTGGGTATCCAGGCTCATGCTGAGGCTCGCGCTGCCGCATATCCTAAAATAGAAATAGGTATATACAAGGTGCTCTGCCCGACAATCAGTCCGCAGCCATACGTCAAGGCTGAGGCCGACGGTCGTCTGGTGGATAATAAATATGTGGCCTGGAACGCAGGTATCAGCACTGGCATCGACCTCGGACTCGGGCTCTGCCTCGACCTCTTCTTCTGGAAGAAAGACCTCGGTGAGATTGACCCCATCAACGTCTTTGACTTGCCGCTCGTCAGTCTGCCCGATGAGATCGAACTGCTCAACGAGCCCGTGGAAGAGGAAGTGCTGGTCAATGCCAAGCGCGAGGTGAAGTACCACGTTACCAATAAGAACTACCTGACAGGCACCACCTACAATGCACCTGGTGTACTGGTACACTTCGAGGCAGAGGGCGGTGAACTTGAGGATGAATACGGCTACACCGACAAGGAGGGCAATGTCAGCGCCTTCTTCACTCTGACTGATCTGAAGGGTGGCATCGTGAAGGCCGAAGTCGTGCTTGGTGCCGAGGGCGAAGAGGCTGAGGAAGGCCAGGAGGCTGGTGATGACGACGATGCCATCAAGGCCGACGACTGGAAGGCCCTGGCTATCGACTACCGCCTGACCGCCACACCGGCCTCTCAGGACATTGAAAAGGGTGCTACTGCAGCCATCACCTATAAACTTGAGCGTTACACGTCGAAGACTGGCGAATGGACAGGCTTTGGCGGACAGACCGTTCAGTTCGAGGCTGCAGGGGGCAGTGTGGCTCCAACGTCTGCTGTGACAGCCCAAGATGGTATCGTCACTGTCACCTTCACGCCCGAGGAAGATGCTACTGAGGGTACCGTTACGGGTACTACAGCAGGAGCAGAGCCCGATCCGTGGAGTAAGGTCTGCGCAGCCACCGTCAAAGTCAAGGAAGAAGGTGACGACGATGATGACATTGCAGACGAGCAACTCAAGAAAGCCGCCAAGCAGAAGCCGAACGTCTATGTCATCGAGGACAAGAATACAGGCGAGAGTCAGACGCGCGAATATGTACCCAAATGGTCAGAGTGGAGCAAGGATCAGGATGTCATCAGTTTCTCCCTGGAGGATGCCGACGAGAACGGTGGCACTCAGGGTATGGTCTATGGTTTCATTCCTCTGACGATGGCAGATGTCGTCCTGGCACTCACAACGGAACAGTTCGCCAATTCGCCTGGAGCCAAGATGGACTTCGGACTTTACGTTGAAGGCAACGAAATATCTGGCTACTTCATGACAGCAACCGATGTGACGAAGGGCAACATCAAACCCGACGGCAATAGCAAGATCATGTTGCGCAAGGTGAAGACCACGCAGAGTTCCGCCCGTACCCGCGGCGAAGACGATTATGCCGGCGAGTATGAACTCCTGTTCTATCTGGTCTTCAAGAACCAGACGTGGAATCAAGAGACCGGTGAGGAAGAGGAAGGCGACGAGTACGAGATCTACGGTCGTGGCACAATGGCGATGCATGTTCCCTCCATTACCTCTTTCCAGGTAAAGACAGAAGACCAATACGTGAAAGTGGGTGAGACGACGAAGGTCAGTGTGACACAGTACTATGAGAAAGGTGCTACATGGGACTGGAGTGACGTGGATTTAGTGGCGCAATATGTGGACTACGATGACCGCGACAAGGACCTGGGCTTCTTCTCTTGGGATGCTGCCACGCAGACCCTTACTGCCGTGAAGCCTAACGATAACAAACAGGTATCTTTGACGTTCGCCCTCAAGAGCAAGCCCACTGTGAAGGCATATATCAATGTAGCCGTTGGCGAAGGCTGGAAATATACCTCGTTCACTGTCGGACCGGCAGAGCAGGAGGTGTCAGCAGGTTCTGGCGGATGCAGTTTCTATGTTGAGGACTTCGCACCAAGGGAGAGCGAAGACGAGGCGTTTGACAACACTGCTATAGAGATAGACCCAGAGTCCGATCCGGATGACAACTTCAGGTATTATGACTGGAATAACCAGTATTCTGCCCGTCTGGATGTCTATAGGTCATCTATTGCTCCCGGTGAATACAATCTTCGTTTCCGACTGAAGAGTGACCACTCCATAGGCAGTACGATGAAGATTACGGTCATCAACGAATCAACAGAAGAATAATTAAAATGATGTACAATATGAAACAAAATAACAATTGGGTGAGGGCGGCCATGCTGCTGCTCCTCACCATGCTCACCACCACTGGTGCCTGGGCAGATCAGTCCAAGATCATCGTATGGCTGAAGGACGGCTCGAAGACCGAAGTGCCGTTCGACAAGATGCCTGAGTTCGTCTATGCCGACGGAAACGTTTCCCTGAAGACCGAAGAGTCTGAACTCTCATGGGAATTAACCGACCTCGATAAGTTTACCTTCGAAAGCGAAACTGTGGTCTATACTACCGAGCAGCCCATCACCATCGGCAAGAACGGCAAGACCACCTTCTGCGGTGACAAGAGCCTCGACTTCAGTTATTCCGACGAGGTGAAGGCCTTCATTGCCACGGGCTTCGACAAGACCGAGGGCACCATCTGGATGACACGCGTGAAGGACGTGCCCGCCGGCGTGCCCGTCATGATCAAGGGAACGGCCAACGAGACCTATCATGTCCCCGTGACTGAGGGCGGATCCTCGTATTATAAGAACATGTTCGTGGGCAATACCACTGGCGAGATCATGTCCATCGGCGAGACCTCCGAGGATGGCCAGTACGTGAACTACTACATGAGTG
>JAFRMM010000212.1 GCA_017430675.1 Prevotella sp. | reverse complement strand
CGGCTACGGGGTACGATGCCAGCACGAAGACAGTATGGCTGTCGCGTGTGAAGAAGGTACAGCAGGGTGAGGGTCTGATGCTGAAGGGCACGGCCAGTGAGACCTACGCGATACCGTCAGTAGGTGTTCAGGCTATCTACATGAACCTGATCGTTGGTAACACCAGCGGTGATGCGATAGATGTCTATGAGACGTCTGAGGATGGCGAGTGGACGAACTACTACCTGAAGGGTGGTACGTACCTGAAGGTCAGCGGCTCGGCCAACATCGGCAACAACAAGAGTTACCTGCAGTTGCCGACCTCCATGCTGGCTGGTGCCCGTGGTGAGGATGCCCAATCCTCCTCGGATGTCCTAGGCGATCTAGGCACGCCTAGCACCTATCATCTGGCTGAACTCGAGACCGAGTCCATGCCGATTATCTTCACCGAAACCACAGGCATCAGGGACAATAACCGTGAGACAATAACCAATAACCGTGACGACCAGTGGTACACGATTAGTGGCCAGCGCATCAGCAAGCCCACGAAGAAGGGCCTCTATATTAAGAATGGAAAGAAAGTATTTTATCAATAACTTCATTTATTAATTAAAAAAACTATGAGTACAATTTTGAAGAAACTAAGGTGGCTGTCAGTCCTGTTGGTCTTGGCAGTCAGTACGGCAATGGCGCAGCACACTGCGCAAAAAGTTGAGCCAGGGTCGAAAGGAACGTTACCAACTGTTCCAACCCTTGCTATGCCTGAGGCCAATCATTTCGGTGGCCTTGAACTCGCTCAGGTGTTCGGTAATAGTCCAACCCTGACGTGGGGTGACCTGACTAAGTATGGGGCATCATCGTGCACCGTTGAACGTCGTGATAATCCAGATGGTGAATGGGAGGTCGTATGGGAGGCCGAAGCAGTCGATGAAAATGGCTATAAATCATCAGGTGTTGGCCTAGGAATTGAAGTTGCTTCTGACTTCCGGATGATCCTGCATGGTGGAGACATGGACGGTTATATCTCTAATACTGTAACTGCCTATCCTACAACGATGGAGACTTGGCGAGGTGGCTGGAGCAAGTCTGATCAGCAGATGTACAATCTTGTTGGTTTGAAGTTGGCGGAGTCATTCACCTTCTATGTTAATGCATATATTGATGAAAAAGAGAAAGAGTTGACCCAGGACGATAACTGTTTCTATTATCAGTGGTATCGCCGTAACCCCAATACTTACGATATGACTCTGATCGAAGGGGCTACGCAAAAAGCCTATACGCCAGTAATTGATGATGCAGGATATGAGTTGATACTCAATATCACCGGTGACGAAAAGAATTGTAGTTTCATGTACAATTTCAATTATGGTATGGTGTATCAGCCTATTCAGGCCTCTTTCGAGAAGTTCTATGTGGATGGATTTGTGCTGAATACAGATTATGACGTGGCTCCAGGAGATTTGATTATGGTGTCAAATGAGAATTATGGAGAAGACAACAAAAATGGTAAGTCGCTGAAAGCCACTAAAGTAAAGTCCGGACAATATGCTGTCCGTATGGCAAGGGATGACTATGAGTATAACATGCTGAACGTGGTGGGCGACGGCTATATGTTAGTTGCCGTTTATGATGCACAGTGGATGGATGAACCCTGGTATCGTGAAGTCCAGATTATGGCTGGACATGCTGGGGAATCAATCGAAGTCAAGCCACAACTCAATGGAAAAACTTATCCTGCTCAGATTGAGGTCATTGGTAAGAATATGGATGGCGAGGAAGTCGTTGTTGATACATGGAAGTTTAAGGATAATGAGAATGACAATGGAGAAGTTGATAATGGTGACAACGGAGAAGGTGGTATAGAGGGAGATAATGGTGCTGACGGAAAAGTGGAGGATGATGATGCTTTAAGTCGCCGCTACCGCACCAGAGGAGATTATGTAGAAGGTGAGTATGTCGCATATTTCTTTCTCTTCGAAGGAACTTATTACCTGCGGACTACGCTGGATGATGAGATATTGCAGACTTATTATCCCAATTCTGTGACATTTGCTGATGCTACTCCTATCGAGGTGGTAGCCGTCGATTGGGACAATATGACGGAAGAAGAGATGAATAATTATAGGACACCATCCTATACCATCGATATGGTTCCTATGCCTGCAGTTCTTGAGGGGACTGGCATGATATCTGGTTCTTTGGAAAATAAGCCCGATGGTAATGTATATGCCTACTTGAAGGACAAGGATGGTGATATCGTTTCTGCTTCACCCGTCTATACACCCGACAATGACAATGTAGGTGAATTCGGTTTCATCAAACTACCATTTGGCGACTATCAGGTACTGATAGACGCTTTAGGCTATAAGATGCCGCAGGTTCAGACCGTCAGTGTGACGGAGGCTGCACCTAAAGTGGAAGGCGTGGAGTATCTGGCAGAGAACTTTGAAATCGTCACAAAGGGCGATGCTATTGACCTGGCTGTCGTGGGTAAGGATCAGAAAGTCCTGACTGAGGGCTTTGAGGTTCAATGGTTTGACAAGGACATGGAGTTGATCAGTTCAGGCAAATCATTAAGAAACCGCACCGAAGGCGAGGAGGTCTATTACTCCGTCTTGATCGGCAAGGATTTGAGCGGCGAATACCGTGATGCCATCATGAAGGAGGCAGTCTTCTCAGACACCACCATTACCTGCCAACTGGAACCAATGCAGAAGGTTAAATTGACTGGCCAGGTGTCTGCTATGGATATTGATACGAATCCTGCCACTGTAAAGGTTGTGCAGATGTTGAATGGCCGGTATGAAACAACATTCGATCCTGTCAGGACAGATGACAAGGGTGCTTTCACCATTGAAATCTATGACGACGAGACCGACATCACGGTGAGCCGTGGTGACTGTGTAGATGCGACGATTCACAGAGACGGTTTCGGTAAGAGCGGTGATGTGGGTACGATCCCCCTGTCACTCCTTGACGGTGTCTATCTCGCAGTTGACCTGACCTATCAGACGGCCGTCAAGAAGGATGCAACCAGCGAGACACTGACTGTTTCTGGCGGACTTGGCGACTTCGACATTACCATCAAGAACGGAAGCACCGAGATTACCGACTTCGTGGTTCAGAACAGCAGTTTGCTCATCAAGAGTGGTGCTGCAGAGGGCAATACCATCTCCTTGACACTGAAGAGCAAGCAGGGTCTGTACGCAGACGTGACAGGTGAGTTTACGGTTCAGGCGGGCTCCAACAACATTCTGCTGAAGGCGAAGGAACTTGGTGGACTCTGTGCTACTGCCACCAGTAAGAATGCCTCCGATGTAGGTTATGTCTATGATGCCAGTGGTGTTCTGGTGACACGTGCTGCCTATAACGGCGATGATCTGGATATCAACCATCTGGCAAGCGGTGACTATACGCTGGTTTCGATGAAGAAGAGTCAGATGCTGGGTAGTGTGCAGACACTTGCCAGTTTGGCCAATATCGGCCTGACGGCTTCTGACTACGTCCAAAGTGCGCTGACCATTACGGATGGTGTCATCACGGAGGTGGCTGTCGGCGAGATCCCGACGTTTAATGAGAGTGCCATCAGTCGTCTAACTGACAATTCCTATTTCAGCGCCGATAAGACTGTGACGTATGTGGGCGACTATCTCACCTTCACCTCTCATATCGAGATGAAGGAGGGTATGGATAAGGACATCAGCACGATTGCTCTCGTCTTTGACCTGCCGGAAGGCTGCTCCATGTCGGGTACCACTGCTCAGGTTGGCAGAAAGAATGTGGCGTTTACTAAGAGTGGTAATACCGTTACCGTTCCGCTGACCAAGGACAACTATGCTGACAAGATCCGCTTCTGTGCTGCTCCAAACAAGGAGAAGGACTTTGTGCTGACATCTTACGTGAAGATCGGTGAGGATATCCTGCAGCCCATCGGCTCAACACAGTTCTCTGTGAAGGGATTCCCCATCAACCTTCCGCAGAAGGCCGCTTCTGAAAAGATCACTGTCAGTGGTACGGCTCCAGTTGCCGGTGAGGTGAAGGTCTATGACAACGATAATCTGGTGGGTACTGCCACAGTCCCCTATAAGGGTGCAACTTGGAAGGCCGAGTGTATCTTGGACAAGGCTTACGACAACACCATCCACACCATCTACGCCAAGATCAATGACCTGACGAGTGAGACGAAGTCGATAGAGTATGACCCGAATGTGATCGCACCTGTCAAGACCACCATATTATATTATAATAGGGAGTTTGACAATACCTACAACATCGTCTTCGACTATGCGGACGGTACGACCAGCCACAGTTACTATTACTTCTATCCGTTCAAGTATGATGACTGGTGGGTTCGTCGGGATACGGAAGACAAGGCATTCACCTTCGTGGCAGACTTTACGGAGAACGATCCCGAGAAGATCAAGAACATTGACTTCAAGGTGCTGGCCTCCGATGGTACGCTCCGTACGCTGCCCGGAACCTTCGACGAAAAGAAGCATGCCTGGGTGGCTACCAGTAAGTATTCATCGAACAGACTGCCGGTGAACGTGGCCTTAGACTACGATATGCTCGTATCGTCGGGTACGAACCATGAGAAGGGTCTGAACGACCAGGGTAACAGCATGGTGAACCTCTCCAGCAAGATCTATCAGTATCTGCAGGGCAAGGTGGCTGCCACCAAGGTCTCAGAGACAGAGAAATCCATGAAATTCTCGTTCTCGTTGAGCGTGGCTGGTGTGCCTGTTCCTTTCTATGGACAGATTGACGAGATCGACTATGCTACGGTAGAGGAGCAGATGGGTAAGTCGCAGTTTACCTATGCCACCACCGAGTCGGGCACTATCGGCTCATTGGCAGAATGGGATAACACAGGTATCAAGGCCACCTTCGCCGACCTGACCCAGAAGTATGCCGTGCGCGTATCTCTCGCCATGCAGGACAATCTGGACTGGACGCTTAAGAAGGATGAGGTCTATGACTTGATTGACAACCTGAGCCAACTCTTCTCCAATGGCGGATTCATGCAGAGTTTAGGTACCTACGGTGGTAAACTGGTTGAGTTGGCCGAGGCAACCGACTATTTCAATGTCCGTAAGGACTTTGAGAATATGCTCAACATCGCCAATTACTATTCTACCAGTTATGACAGGCTGAGCACGTTGCTGACCAGCGCCATGAACGCCAAGTGCCCCGACGGCACCAAGCGTCTGACCAACGATCAGATTACGAGTTACACCACTCAACTGGAGGAGATCAACAAGCAGGGTGCTGCCTTTATCAAGGACTATAATGAGTTTATGAAGGCCTACCAGCACAAGTTGATCAGCAGTGTGATCACTGATGCGGCTTCTGGTGTTGCTGGACAGGCACTTGGTACGGTTGCTGACCTGGCACAGTTCAAGGGCACGAAAGCCGCTGCCCTGATTGCTGCACAACTGGGAAGCATTGCATCGGGAGAGCAGGCTGCTGCCATCCTGGCCAATGCTCTTGGCGTGGCCATGAAGCGTATTGAGACCAACGCCACGCAGACGGTTTCGGCCGATGACTTCAAGAAGGCACAGGACTACGTGCTGAAGTGGAGTGCTGAACAGAACCTGGCTATCCTTAACAAGTATGCTGATCTGAAGAAGACCATCAGAGACCACTACAAGAGATGCGACTATATCGTGGATCTGGATGAGTTCATTCAGGATAATGGCATCTTCCAGACACCTTCTACGCAGCCTATCCTCGACCCGTCAGGATTTGTCTATGAGGGTGTGATCAGCAACCGTCTGGCCGGTGTTACGACCACGGTCTATAAGAAGGGTGGCGATGGTAATCCTGAGAAGTGGGATGCTGCTGCATTCGGTCAGGAGAACCCGCTGACGACTGACGTGAACGGTTTCTACCAGTGGAACGTGCCCGAGGGCGAGTGGCAGGTGAAGTATGAGAAGGAAGGCTACGAGACTGTTACCAGCGAGTGGCTCCCCGTTCCTCCTCCACAACTCGACGTGAACCAGGCCATGACCTCTTCAACGGCTCCTGCTGTTGAGGAGATGAAGGGCTACGAGAGCGGTATCGTCATCGACATGAGCAAGTACATGCTGGTATCTACCCTGACTGATGCGAATATCACTGTCACCCGTAATGGTAACGCAGAGAAGGGTAAGGTGGAAATGCTGAATGAAGACAAGGCAACAGACGGTACTACCGCCCTTGCTTCTAAGTTGAAGTTCGTCCCGGAGACCGACTTTGCCGCAACAGACGAGGTGATAGTTACTGTCAGCAAGGCCGTGAAGAGTTATAGCGATGTTGCCATGGCTGATGACTACACCAAGACTGTGCCCATCGTGGCCGAGATCAAGCAGATCGTGGTTGACGAGGAGATGAAGATGGCTTACAATGGTGAGAAGGAACTCAGCATTATCGTTCTGCCGAAGGAGGCTTCTGCCAATAAGAAACTGGAAATCTCTTCTTCTTCCGAAGAGATCGTTTCTCTCGACAAGAAGAGTGCTACTATTGATGAAGAGGGTAAGGCTAAGTTCACGATGACGGGCGAACTGCTTGGTGAGGCCTACCTGACCATCAAGGTGGCTGAGACCGATGTGGTTGAGACGACCAAGGTCACCGTCATTGAGGGTGGCAACACCGTGGCAACGCCGCAGCCTTCTCTGAACGACGGTACACTCGTACCTACCGGTGCCAAACTTGAACTGACTAGTGAGACCGAGGGTGCTACGATCTACTACACACTCGACGGCTCTTGTCCGTGTGATGAGGAGACACGTGTGAAATACACGGAACCCATCGCTGTCACAGCGGATATCAGCATCAATGTCTTGGCAGTCAAGGACGGCTGGTTAGACAGTGAGATAGGCACCTATACCTTCACGGTAACTGATAAGACAGCCACCATCACGCTCAGTCAGTATGGTAAGACCACCTATTGTGGCAATGAGGATCTCGACTTCAGTTTCTCCAACGAGGTGAAGGCCTTCGTAGCCACAGGCTTCGACAAGGGTGAGAACACGATCTGGATGACGCGCGTGAAGGACGTGCCCGCCGGTGTACCCGTGATGATCAAGGGTACTGCCTCTGCATCCTATGAGATACCTGTCTCTGACAAGGGCTCTTCATACTACGCTAATATGTTCAAGGGTAATGACACCAGCGAAAAGGTCACGATTGAAGAGACCGAAGAGGGTGGCAAGTACGTGAACTATTACATGAGTAAGGGCCAGTTCGTGAGTGTGAACAAGACGGCTACTATCAGTCCGAACAAGTGCGACCTCCGTCTGCCTGCCACCTTCGAGGCTGAGGCCACGGGAGCAGACCAGTCGGTTAAGCTTGCCACATCTGGCAAGTCGTCGT
>JAFRMM010000211.1 GCA_017430675.1 Prevotella sp. | reverse complement strand
TGAGCGATGAGGCCCGTGCCAATTGGAACCGTACGGATCATAACGATCCGAAGCTGTTCAATGTGCCCATGGGTGTGACGTACTATCCCGGCAATCCGGAGCTGACTTTCTGGTGCCCGAACGTGAACATCGTCCGTGATCCGCGTTGGGGTCGTGGACAGGAGACCTGTGGCGAGGATCCCTATCTGAATGCCGTACTGGGCGTGCAGACGGTCTTGGGCATGCAGGGTAACGACGACCGTTATTTCAAGACCCATGCCTGTGCCAAGCACTACGCCGTCCATAGCGGTCCTGAGCCCCTGCGCCACTCGATGAACGTGGAGCCCACGAACCGTGACCTCTGGGAGACCTACCTGCCAGCCTTCAAGGCTCTGGTGAAGAAAGGTAACGTGCGCGAGGTGATGTGCGCCTACCAGCGCTTCGAGGGTAGGCCCTGTTGTGCCAGCGACCGTCTGCTGATTGATATCCTCCGCAATAAGTGGGGCTATGACGCCATCGTCCTCACTGACTGCGACGCCATCAACAACTTCTTCAACCGCGGACAGCACGAGACACACAAGGATCCGCTGTCGGCCTCTGTCGATGCCGTACTCAGCGGCACGGACCTGGAGTGCGGTAAGGTGTTCATGTCGCTCACGGAGGGTCTGAAGAAGGGCTTTATCAAGGAGAGCGACCTCGACGAGCATCTGCGCAAGACGCTCATGGGACGCTTCGAACTGGGTATGTTCGATCCTGCTGACATGCTGCCATGGGCCAAACTCGGTCCTGAGGTGATCAGCAGCGAGGGCAACGACGCCCTGGCCACCCAGGCAGCCCGCGAATCGATGGTACTGTTGGAGAACAAGGGGGGTGTGCTGCCCCTCTCGAAGAGCATCAAGACACTGGCCGTGGTAGGTCCCAATGCCGACGATGTGGAACTGTTGAATGGCAACTATGGTGGCACACCTACGGACAATCACAAGCATTCGTTGCTGGATGGCATCAAGGCTGCCGTACCAGGTGCTAAGATCATCTACCAGAAGGCCTGTGAACTGAACGACGAGTATCGCACCATCCATCACCTGCAGGACTTCAACGACGGCAAGGGCGCCCTCGTGGAGTTCTATAACAACAAGGAACTCGCCGGCGATCCTGCCAAGACGGACTACTATAATGAACTGAACTTCTCTACCTTCGGCGCCTGGGGATTCGCACAGGGTGTGAATCGTGACACGCTCTCCGTCCGCGTCAGTGGCAAGTATCTCTCGACCTTCACGGGTGAGATGAAATACACGCTGATGACGGATAACGGCTATGTGCTGAAGGTGAACGGCGAGGTGGTGGAAGAGGCACAGGCTGGCGGCCGTCGTTTCTTCGGCTTCGGACGTAAGCCTGAATATAAATCATTCCCTGTGGAAAAGGGCAAGACCTACGACATCGTGATTGAGTACAAGCACGGCAACGGACAGTTCGCCATGTTGCGTGGTGACATCTGCGAGCGTATCCTCGTGGATTTCAATGACCTGGCCAATGAGGTGAAGGAGGCTGATGCCATCATTATCATCGGCGGTATCTCTGCCCAGATGGAAGGAGAGGGTGGCGACAAGCAGGACATCGAACTGCCTAAGGTGCAGCAGATGCTCGTGAAAGCCATGCACCAGACAGGCAAGCCCGTCGTCTTCGTGAACTGCTCCGGCTCTGCCATCGCCTTCGGCAGCGTGGAGGGCGAGTACGACGCACTGCTGGAGGCCTGGTATCCCGGACAGGGCGGCGCCAAGGCACTGGCAGAAGTGATCTTCGGCGACTACAACCCTGGCGGCAAACTACCTGTGACTTTCTATCGCTCGAACAACGACCTGCCTGACTTCCTCGACTACTCGATGAAGAACCGCACCTACCGTTACTTCACGGGTGTGCCCCAGTATGCCTTCGGCTATGGCCTGAGTTATACCACCTTCGCCGTTGGAGAGGGCAAACTGTCGAAGAAAACGATGAAGAAGGACGGTAGCGTCACACTGACAGTGCCTGTCACCAACACAGGCAAGCGCGAGGGAACGGAGACCGTACAGGTCTATGTGAAGGCCTTCGACGATGCCGGCGCTCCCATCAAGGCCCTGAAGGGATTCCAGAAACTCTCGCTGAGTGCTGGTGAGTCTAAGACGGCCACCATCACCCTCGACGGTGAGGCCTTCGAGTACTACGACGAGATGATCGACGAACTGGCCGTCAAGCCTGGCCGCTATCAGATCCTCTACGGCACCTCATCGCTCGACAAGGACCTGAAGGCATTGGATTTTGTAGTGAAATAATAATAGTCAGGGACTGTCAGCGGGTATCCACACCCCACATCATCTTCTCGCGCAGGGAGTTGAAATAACGGTGCTCAGCCCGCTTCACAACCTTGATGTCATAGGGGGCACGACGGAGCGTAATCCTCGTGCCCTCCTTGCATTTCTCAGAACGGCCGTCGATGGCCACGAGGAAATTATGGCTGCGGCTCTCCACGTCGAGTTCGATCACGGCGGAGTCAGGCAGCACGATGGGACGCACGTTCAGCGAATGAGGGGCAACAGCCGTCATCGAGAACACCTTCGTGCCTGGCACGATGATAGGGCCTCCGTTGGAGAGGGAATAGGCCGTAGAACCCGTAGGCGTGGAGATCACCAGACCGTCGGCCTGATAGGTGTTCAGGTACTGGCTGTTGATACTGGCACGGATGGAGATCATCGAAGCCGTATCACGCTTGAGGATGGCCACATCGTTGAGGGCGCAGTTGAAGCCCTCGAAGGGCTCCCCGTCTGTCTGCACCTCTATCAGCGCCCGCGACTCAATGGAGAAGTCGTCATTGTAGAGCGCCTCCAGACAACGCTCGATGTCGTTGGGACTGATATCGGCCAGGAATCCCAGCCGTCCCATGTTCACGCCGAGGATAGGTATCATCTTCTGGCGCACGCGCTCTGCCGCCTTGAGGAACGTACCGTCGCCACCCATGGAGATCACGAAGTCCGTCTCGAAGTCATCGCCCACAAACACCTTCTTGGCGTTCACCTCCAGCCGTTGGGAATCCTTCAGGAAATAATAGTATTCCATATCCACATGCAACTCCGCGCCAAACTCCGAAAGTGTCGATAGCACTTTCTGGATGGAGGCCGACTTCTTCGTCTGGAAAATATTGCCGAAAAGGGCAAATTTCAAGTTCCGATGTTCCATAATCACTGCTTTTGGCTGCAAAAATACGAAAAAAGACAGATAATCCACAGATTCTCACGGATTTTTTATTATCTTTGCAGACAGAAATCCTAAAAACAAACGATTATGGCAAAAGTTTATGTATTCCTGGCAGACGGCTTCGAGGATGTCGAGGCCCTGATTCCCATTGACGTGCTGCGCCGCGGAGGCGTAGAGGTAGTAACCGTCAGTACGACGATCTTCCCCCTCGTGGAGTCGGCTCATGGCGTGAACATGGAGGCTGACCTGCAGTTTGACCAGTGCGACTATTCAGATGCCGACCTGCTGATGCTGCCCGGTGGCATGCCTGGCGCCAGCAACCTCTTCGAGCATGAGGGGGTGCGCGAGGCACTGATGGCTCAGTACAAGGCTGGCAAGAAAATCGCCGCCATCTGCGCGTCGCCAGCCGTCGTACTCGCACCGTTGGGTATCCTCGAAGGCAAGAAGGCCACCTGCTATCCCGGTTTCGAGACGGCACTGGCTGAAGCAGGATCCACCTATACAGGCGACCTCGTCACCGTCGATGGTAACATCACCACGGGTGAGGGACCTGCCGCTGCCTTCCCATACGCCTACGAACTGCTCACACAACTCGTCGATAAGGCCACCTCAGACCAGATCGCCGAGGGCATGCGCTACAAACACCTCATGGCCTGATGGACTATGTGATTATCGTGGCAGGCGGCAAGGGTCTGCGGATGGGGAGCGATATCCCCAAACAATTCCTGCCTATTGGCGGTAAACCTGTTCTCATGCGGACGCTTGAGCGGTTCCGTGAGTACTCGGCTGATCTGCAGATTATCCTTGTATTGCCTGAAGCCCAACAGGACTATTGGAAAGAACTCTGCAAGCAGTATCACTTCCCATTGCCTGCAACCACTCCCCTCCCTCAACAGGGAGGGGCTGGGGGTGGGTCTTACCTCTTGGCCAATGGCGGACAGACCCGTTTCCACTCCGTACAGAACGGTCTTGCCCTCGTGCCTGACGATGCCGAGGGTGTGGTAGGTGTGCACGACGGTGTGCGTCCCTTCCCCAGCATCGAGGTAATCCGTAACTGCTACGAGACGGCCCGCACGGCCAAGGCCGTCATCCCCGTCATCCCTGTCGTCGAGACCGTCCGCCATTTGGAGAATGAAGGTTCTGTCACCGTGCCGCGTGGTGAATATAAGTTGGTGCAGACGCCTCAGACCTTCGATATCCAACTATTGAAGGCTGCCAATCGTCAGCCCTACAACGACGGCTTTACCGACGATGCCTCCGTCGTGGAGAGTTACGGTCACGCCATCACCCTCGTCGAGGGCAACCGCGAGAACATCAAGATCACCACGCCCTATGATATGAAGATTGCAGAAGTGCTCATCTGATGGATATCCTCGATCAAGACATACAATACCTACCAGGCGTAGGCCCCAACAGGAAGAAGATACTGGGTGACGAACTCGGCATCCATACCTATGGCGACCTGTTGGAGAACTATCCCTACAAGTATGTCGATCGCTCGAAGGTCTATACCGTCCACGAACTGACGGGCGACATGCCCTTCGTACAGATTGTGGGACATATCCTGAGTTTCGAGACTTTCCAGATGGGTCCCCGTAAGGAGCGTGTGGTGGCCCATTTCTCTGACGGCACGGGCATCGCTGACCTCGTCTGGTTCCAAGGCGGCAAATATGCCAAGGAGAGTTATAAGATCGGCGTGGAATATGTGGTGTTCGGCAAGCCCACCGTCTTCAACAACCGCATCAACATCACCCACCCTGACATCGACAGGGCCGACACGCTGGAACTCTCCACGATGGGTATGCAACCTTACTACTCCACCACGGAGAAGATGAAGAAGCGCGGCCTATCCTCGCGCACCATCGAGAAACTGACGAGGGCCATGCTGGAGAAACTGCCACCCCTGCCAGAGACCATCCCCGACTTCATCACGGGTCCTCACTACCTGATGGGGCGCGACGAGGCCCTGCGCACCGTCCACTACCCGAAGAACGCCAGAGACCTGGAGCGCGCCAGGGTCAGACTGAAGTTCGAGGAACTGTTCTTCGTGCAGTTAAATATAGTAAGGTACGCCAGCGACCACCGTCGGAAATACCGCGGGTATGTCTTCAACCGCGTGGGCGATGCCTTCAACACCTTCTATCACAACAACCTACCCTTCCCGTTGACGGAGGCCCAGAAGCGCGTAATCAGGGAAATCAGGATTGACACAGGTTCAGGGCGCCAGATGAACCGTCTGCTGCAAGGCGACGTAGGCAGTGGCAAGACCCTCGTGGCACTGATGTCGATGCTTATCGCCATCGACAACGGCTATCAGGCCTGTATCATGGCACCCACGGAGATCCTCGCCGAACAGCACCTGGCCACCATCATGGAATTCCTGAAGGGGATGGACCTGCGCGTGGCCCTGTTGACGGGTATCGTGAAGGGCAAGCGGCGCGAGGAAGTGCTCGAGGGTCTGCTCGACGGCACCATCCATATCCTCGTGGGCACCCATGCCGTCATCGAGGACTGGGTGCAGTTTGCCCGTCTCGGCTTTGTCGTCGTCGATGAGCAGCACCGTTTCGGTGTGGCCCAGCGCGCCAAACTGTGGAACAAGAGCGCGAACCCTCCCCATGTGCTCGTGATGACGGCCACCCCCATCCCCCGTACCCTCGCCATGACCCTCTATGGTGATCTTGACGTGAGCGTCATCGACGAACTGCCACCAGGCCGTAAACCCGTGCGCACCACCCACGTCTTCGACTCGCGCATGACCTCGCTCTACGACGGCATCCGTCAGCAGATCCACGAGGGCCGTCAGGTGTATATCGTCTTCCCCCTCATCGAAGAGAGTGAGAAGAGCGACCTGAAGAATCTCGAGGACGGCTTCGAAGTGCTGAAGCAAGCCTTCCCGGAGTTCCGTCTCAGTAAGGTGCATGGTCGTATGAAACCCAGTGAGAAGGAAGAGGAGATGCAGCGCTTCGTCAAGGGCGAGACACAGATCCTCGTGGCCACCACCGTCATCGAGGTGGGCGTCAATGTGCCCAACGCCTCCGTGATGGTGATCCTCGAAGCCCAGCGCTTCGGACTCTCCCAACTCCACCAACTCAGAGGACGCGTGGGTCGTGGCGCCGACCAGAGTTACTGTATCCTCGTCACCCCCTATAAACTCAGTGAGGACACCCGCAAGCGCATCGATATCATGTGCGACACCAACGACGGCTTCCGCATCGCCGAGGCAGACCTGAAACTGCGCGGCCCTGGTGACCTCGAGGGTACCCAGCAGAGTGGCATGGCCTTCGACCTGAAGATTGCAGATATCGCCCGCGACGGCCAACTCGTACAGATGGCCCGCGACGAGGCACAGAAGATCATCGAGGAGGATCCCGACTGCACATCATCCAAATACGCCCCGCTCTGGAACCGTCTGCGCCAACTCCGCAAGACGAACATCAACTGGGCGGCCATCTCATAAGATTTTAAGAATTGTCAAACACAAGGGGTTGAGTGTTAAATCTACCCTAATTATGTTAATGCACACCGCCGCTGTGCACGTTTTCAAATTTTTATGCCTACCTTTGCACAAATCTTTTTCGTAACGAAACCCAACCTAACAATGAAGAAAGTATTTCTTTGTGCTCTCCTATTGATGTTTTCCATGAGCGAAATCGCTAATGGAAAAGGCAATAAGCCTGAACAGATCCAAGATCCCGAGGAAGAAGAGATCGGCAATTTCGATTTCCTCTACGGCAACGAGGATCAGGACTTCGACAGGATGGAGATGCTGGTAGAAGAGGCCTTCTCTCACCTCGGCACCCGCTACCGTTCCGGTGCCAAGGGTCCCAGTGCCTTCGACTGCTCGGGTTTCACCAGTTACGTCTATAAGCAGCAGACAGACATCTTCATTGGCGCATCGTCGCGCGACCAGTATGCCCGCAACACCCCCATCCGTCGTGATGAGATCCAGTGTGGCGACCTGGTGTTCTTCACCAGTCCGCACTCTGGGCACAACGTGGGTCACGTAGGTATCGTGGTCGATGTCGATCCTGTCACGCTCGACTTCACGTTCATCCATGCCAGCAGCAAGAACGGCGTCAAACTCAGCAGTTCCACAGAGGCCAATTACGCCAAGCGCTATGTTGGTGCGCGCAGAATCCCTGACCTCAGTTCACTATGAGAAAGTGCCTGCTTAGTCTCACCGTTGCCGCCCTTGGCCTAACCCCATCCCATGCCCAGACACTGAATATCGCCATGACAGGTGATATTATGATGGGCACCACCTATCCCAGCATCATGCTCCCTGCCAACGACGGAAGAGACCTCTTCCGCGATGCCAAGGACGTGCTGACGAGAGCCGACCTCACCGTGGGCAACCTCGAAGGAGCCATCTGCGACGGCGGCAGGAGCACTAAGGGCACCGGCCCCAACTCCTATGCCTTCCGCACCCCCACCAGTTACGGACACCTGCTGAAAGAGGCCGGTTTCGACTTCCTGAGCATGGCCAACAACCATGCCAACGACTTCGGCCCTGAGGGTATCGAATCCACAGAGCGCGTGCTGAGAGAACAGGGCATCCTCTACTCCGGCATCGCAGGACGCGTGGAGAGCACCATCATCGAGCGCAAGGGACTGACCATCGGACTTTGTGCCTTCGGCCATAACAGTTACACGCTGAAGCACACGGACCTCAACACCGTTGGCCGCATCGTCGATGATCTCGTCAGTTGCTGCGACCTCGTCATCGTCTCCTTCCACGGCGGTGCCGAGGGGCGCACGAAGAATCATCTGCCACAGGGCTCCGAGACCTTCTTAGGTGAGAACCGAGGTTCCCTGCGCCAACTGGCCCACTTCTGCATCGACCACGGAGCAGACATCGTCTATGGACACGGCCCGCACGTGGTGCGTGCCATGGAGGTCTATAAGGACCGGTTCATCGCCTACAGCCTCGGCAACTTCTGCACGCCCTATAATGTCAGTCTGACAGGCATCTCGGGCTACGCCCCCATCGTGGAGATCAACATCAATGCCGACGGCTCGTTTATCGACGGAAAGATCCACTCGTTCCTGCAGACACGCGGCATCGGTCCCCGTCTGGATCCAGGTCAAAGTGTCGCCCACGAGATCAGGAACCTGAGCAACACGGACATCCCACAGAATCAGGCTACCATCGACGCGCAGGGCAACATCACCCTCAAGGGGAAACACTAAAAACACGGGAATAAGTGTTAAAAGTGTCAAAAATACAGCATCTAATTGCTGATTCACAATATAATTTACTAACTTTGCACCGACTTTTTGCATCAGAAATTACAATCGTATGAATATAAGTATCAAGAAATTTCTCTTTTTAGCAGTTTCCGCACTGGCAGTGACACCCGCTGTCGGACAGGATCTGTTAGCCAAACAAGCCCCCATCGACCGTAAGATGAAAGCCGTTGACTCCATCGTCCTTCAGAGGCTGATTGTCAGCGAGGAACTTGAGAACCCCTCTGCCGATCTCTATGAGGACTGGAACAACGTATATGCCCATCGCGAGACTGCCCTGCCCGACTCTTTCCGCATCGACCTCCGTGGTTTCTGCATGCCGACGCCGAGCCGCGTGGTGACATCCAACTTCGGTGCCCGTTGGGGACGCCAGCACAAGGGACTTGACATCAAGGTCTATGTCGGCGATACCATCCGTGCCGCTTTCAGCGGTAAGATCCGCATTGTGAAATACGAGCCCAAGGGCTATGGCAAATATGTGGTCATCCGTCATCACAACGGTCTGGAGACCATCTACGGACACATGTCGAAGCACCTCGTCGTAGAGAATCAGGAAGTCAAGGCAGGTGATCCCATCGGACTGGGTGGCAACACAGGCCGCAGTACGGGTTCCCACCTGCACTTCGAGACACGTCTCTGTGGCGTGGCCCTGAACCCCGCCCTGATGTTCGACTTCCACAATCAGGATGTGGTAGGTGACTTCTACACCTTCCGTCGCAACCGTTATGCAGCCGAGTCCGCACAGGCCACCCGTCTGCGTGGTGTCAACGGCAGCAGCAAGAACAGCCGCGTGAGTGGCGACGATGAGGATTCCGACCTCGCCATCGCAGCCCCCAAGGCTTCCTATACGAAGGCTGCCCGCTACCACAAGGTGAAGAAGGGTGAGACCCTGCAGTCCATCGCCCGCAAGTGCCACACTACCGTCGATGCCCTCTGCAGAGCCAACCGCATCAGCAAGACCAAGCGTCTGATGCCCGGACAGATTCTGAAATACAACTAATTTCGTTTTTTCGTTTTTCAGCAGAATCGCATATTTGACGGATTTGACGGATTTATTATTAACTTCCTCACGCGTACCGCGCACGCACGGTACGCGTGAGGTTTCTTTGAAATAATTCGTCAAATGTGTCAAATGCGTCATATCGTCCATTCTTCTTTG
>JAFRMM010000210.1 GCA_017430675.1 Prevotella sp. | reverse complement strand
GGTCCCACCTCTTCCCATTCCGAACAGAGAAGTTAAGCCCGCCTGCGCCGATGGTACTGCAATGCAATGTGGGAGAGTAGGAGGCCGCCACTTTTTCTGAAGCCCTTTCATCAAAACAAACGATGAGAGGGCTTTTTTGTGCTCATCGTTTGGTGGGCTCGTTTTTTTTTCGTACCTTCGCAGGCAAAATATTAATCATAGAAGAAACGTATATTATGGATAGTGATAAAAAGTTTGAACAATTGCGTAAGAATGTTGGCGTCGTCGCTGGACCGTTGTGTGCCATCCTGATATGGCTGATGCCCATTGCAGGCATCTCGGAGGCGGCTCACCACATGTTGGCGGTGATGTCGCTGGTGGCTATCTGGTGGATTACGGAACCGGTGCCCATTCCAGTGACGTCGATGCTTGGTCCGACGCTGTGCGTGGTGCTGGGCATTGCACCGATAAAGGATGCCTTCGAGCAGTTTGCCAACCCAATGATATTCCTGTTCTTGGGCGGTTTTCTGTTGGCGAAGGGTATGATGGTGAATGGTTTGGACAAGCGCATCGCCTATGGCATCATGTCGATGAAGTGGGTGGGTGACTCGCCGCGCCGCATCTTCCTGGCCATCGGAATGGCGTGTATGCTCTGTTCGGGCTGGATCAGCAATACTGCCACGGCGGCCATGATGTTTCCCATATCGCTGGGACTGCTGGAGGCTATCCGCGAGATGATGGCAGCAAACGGCAAGGTGATTGATCTGAAGTCGTATAAATATGCCACGGGACTGATGCTGATGACAGCCTACGCGTGTAGCATCGGTGGCGTGATGACGCCTATCGGTACACCACCGAACATCATCATGCTGGGATTCCTGGACCAGCTGGCTCCGCAGGCACCGACGGTGTCGTTCTTCCAGTGGATGATCTGGGGTATCGTGGCGATGGTGCTGTATTTCATTGTTGCCTACGTGGTGTTGTGGCGGATGTTCCCAGCAGATGTGAAACACATCGAGGGCGCACGGGAGTTTATACGCAACTACGTCGATTCGCTGGGCAAGTGGACTACGGCGCAGAAGAGCACGATAATTGCTTTTGGTACGGCCTTCGTGCTATGGGTGGCGCCCAGCGTGCTGAGCATCGTCTATGGTGCTAATTCGGACGTGATGAAATTCTACGACAGCCACTTCCCCGAGGCTATTGCGGCTATGGTGGGAGGACTGTTGCTGTTCTTCCTGCCTGGCAACGACATCAAGAAGGGTGAGATGGCGCTGAGTTGGAAGGACGGCGTGGAAGGCATCGAGTGGGGCACATTACTGCTCTTCGGCGGTGGTCTGGCCATGGGTGCCATGATGTACAGCACGGGACTTTCGGCTTGGATTGGTAGTGGTATCAAGGAGGCTCTGGGCGGTCATCCGTCGGAGTGGGCCTTCGTGGCTGTATTCTGTGTGACGACCCTGATACTGTCGGAACTGACGTCGCATACGGCCTCGACGAACCTCATTGCACCTATTGCCATCGGTGCGGCATTGTCGCTGGGCTTCAGTCCTATTCCGGTGGCCATCGGTATTGCGCTGTCGTCGTCATTAGGATTTATGATGCCGGTATCTACACCGCCTAATGCCATTGTCTATGCGTCTGGCTATGTGCCCCTGACGAAGATGATCAAGACGGGATTCATTATCGACGTCATTGGCATTCTGGTGATTACCATACCTGTGGTGATGTTGCTGGTTAAGTTTGTAATGGGAGTGTAACAATTGACAATTGATGGTTCCGTATTTGGACGTACAACACCTGACGAAGTCGTTTGGCGCGCTGACGCTGTTCCGCGACATTAGTTTCTCCATCGGCGAAGGCCAGAAGGTGGGGCTGATAGCGAAGAACGGCACGGGCAAGTCGACGCTGCTTAGTATCCTTTGCGGTAAGGAAGGCTACGACGCGGGCGACATCGTGTTTCGCAGGGACCTGAAGGTGGGATTCCTGGAACAGAGTCCCGCGTTTGACCCTGAGGAGTCGGTGCTGGACGCGTGTTTTAACCACGAGGGCGACCCCGAGAAGGTGTTGAAAGCCAAGCAGATACTGACGAAACTGAAAATCAGCAATCTGGAGCAGCCGATGGGTCAGTTGTCGGGTGGTCAGCAGAAGCGCGTGGCACTGGCCAACGTGCTGTTGACGGAACCGGATCTGATTATATTGGACGAGCCCACGAACCATCTGGACTTGGAGATGATAGAATGGTTGGAGGGTTTCCTGCAGCGTGGCAATAGGACACTGCTGATGGTGACGCACGACCGATTCTTTTTGGACCGCGTGTGTACCGTCATCCTCGAACTGGACGACCAGACCATCTATACCTATCGTGGCAATTATGCCTACTATCTGGAGAAACGTCAGGAACGTATTGACAACCGCAGGGCAGAGATAGCGCGCGCCAACAACCTGTATCGGACGGAGTTGGAATGGATGCGTCGCATGCCGCAGGCGCGTGGACATAAGGCGCGCTATAGGGAGGAGGCATTCTACGAGTTGGAGAAGGTGGCCAAGCAACGATTAGAAGAACGACAGTTACGGCTGAAGTCGTCGAACGTGTATATCGGCTCGAAGATTTTCGAGTGCCAGTATATCTCGAAGAGGTATGAGACCTCCCCTGACCCCTCCTGTGTAGGAGGGAAAACAGATGCCTCCCCTAAACAGGGGAGGATAGGTGGGGTCACCATCCTCAAGGACTTCTACTACAACTTCTCGCGGTTTGAGAAGATGGGCATTGTGGGCAACAACGGCACGGGTAAGTCGACGTTTATCAAGATGCTGTTGGGTGAGGTGCCTGTGGACGAAGGACGTATTGTCATAGGCGATACGGTGAATTTCGGGTATTTCTCGCAGGAAGGTTTGCAATTTAATGAGAATCAGAAGGTTATTGATATAGTACGCGATATTGCAGAATACGTGGAACTGGGTGGCGGCAAGAAGTTGTCGGCCTCGCAGTTGTTGCAGTATTTCCTGTTTACCAACGAGCAGCAATATAATTATGTGTACAAGTTGAGTGGTGGTGAGCGAAGGAAACTGTACCTGTGTACGGTGCTGATGCGGAACCCCAATTTTCTGGTACTTGACGAGCCGACGAACGACCTTGATATTGTGACGTTACAAATTCTGGAGGAATACCTGCAGGACTTCCCAGGTTGCGTCATCGTGGTCTCGCACGACCGCTATTTTATGGATAAGGTGGTGGACCATCTGCTGGTGTTCAAAGGCAACGGCGAAATCAAGGATTTCCCAGGCAACTACACGCAATACCGCGAGTGGGCGTCGATGGAGGATTCTAGAGAATCTAGATCATCCAGTGATTCCAGAGAATCCAGAGAAACTAGTAAGTCCAGCTACCGCCACGACGACCGTCGTCGCCTGTCATACAAGGAGAAGCGCGAGATGGAGCAGTTGGAGAAGGACAT
>JAFRMM010000024.1 GCA_017430675.1 Prevotella sp. | reverse complement strand
TGTCCCCCAAAGTATTGAAAGGATTGATTTGACTATGGTAGAAACTTTCACACAAATGCTGCTTCGCTTTATGGAGGAACGGAAGATCACCCGGGCCGGGTTGTATAAAGATGCCGACATAGACCGCAAACTGATTTACAAAATTCTGAAACAAAAGGATTACCAGCCAAAGAAAGGGACTGCGGTACGGCTTGCGCTGGGACTGCGGCTTTCCCTGGAAGAAACGAAAGCATTGCTGGAAACCGCCGGCTATGCGTTGTCCCGCAGCATTCAAAAAGACTGTGTGATTTCCGATTGCATCGCCCGGTATGGTCAGTGAGTTCATCGTGGGTCGTCATGCCCAGTCTAATGCCGCCCGTGCCTACGGGAGCATGGGGAACAGGGGCTGGCGCGTGATCGGCTATCTGGGCATCCTTACTTCCACCATTATCCTCGGTTTCTATGCCGTGGTGGCTGGCTGGTGCCTCCAGTATCTGTTTGCCTCCATCGCGGGTAGGCTCGACGGTGATGCCTCCTACGTCATCAACTACTTTACGACGTTCTCCAGTGACCCGCTGAAACCCTGTCTGTGGGGCGTAGCCTTTGTGCTGATCACGCATGTCGTGATTGCCCAGGGGGTGGAGAAGGGCATTGAACGGGCCTCGAAACTGCTCATGCCGCTGCTCCTGCTGTTGCTGGTGATCATCGTCGTCGCCTCTTGTCTGCTGCCTGGTGCCTGGGGAGGCATCGAGTTCCTGCTGAAGCCCGACTTCTCGAAAGTCTCTGGCAGTGTGTTCCTTGAAGCCTTGGGACAGGCGTTCTTCTCGCTGAGCCTCGGCACGGCCTGTCTCTGTACCTACGCTTCTTATTTCAAGCGTGACACGAACCTCCTGCGTTCCGCCACGCAGATTGCCCTGCTCGACTCGGGCATTGCCATCCTCGCAGGACTGATGATCTTCCCTGCGGCCTTCTCCGTGGGCGTACAGCCCGACAGCGGCCCGTCGCTGATCTTCATCACCCTGCCCAACGTGTTCCGTCAGGCGTTCAGTGCCATGCCTGTGGTGGGCTATGTGATCGCTATCCTGTTTTATGCCCTGCTGGTATTCGCCGCCCTGACATCGACCATCTCCATGCACGAGATCGGTACGGCGTTCTTCCACGAGGAACTGAAGATGCCGAGAAGACGGGCGGCATGGATCCTCACGACGGTCTGTGCCACCATCACCGTATTCTGCTCCCTCTCCGTGGGAGCCTGTGACAACCTGCAGGTGCTGGGCCTGTCGCTGATGGACTTCTGCGACTACCTGACGGCGCAGTACATGTTGCCCATGGGTGCCTTCCTCACGAGTATCATGCTGGGCTGGTTTGTCAACCGTCAGTTGGTGCGTGATGAGTTCACCAACGAGGGCGCGCTCAGTGCGACGTTCTTCCGCATCTGGCTGTTCTCCATCCGCTATGTCGTACCCCTCTGTATCGTCTTGATTTTCCTCCATCAGTTCGGGGTGATATGATCCGCGAGTTTTTCTATCTGCAGAAGTCCGACCGCAAGGTGATCCTCACCTTGTTGGTTGTGATTGCCGTCGCCTTGGGGGTGATCTTCCTGACGGGTGGGGAGAATGACGAGTCGAATGCGCTGACACCAGCCGACAGCGCGGATCAAGGGGACAGGTCGCGTGATTCTTTACAGAATCATGGACCTGTCCCCTTGATCCGTGAACGAACAAAGGTCATCTATCATGACCGTCCACACTATAAAGACAGACAGGCTCCATCCCGTTCTTCCTCTGAGCCGCGCGACTCCTTTATCCCTCGCTATCCTGTGAAGATCCGTGAGGGTGAGCATGTCGTCCTGAACACGGCAGATACCACTGCCCTGAAGACCGTGCCTGGCATCGGTCCCTATTTTGCCCGTAAGATTGTGCAGTATGGGGAGCGCCTGGGCGGTTATGTTAGTGTGGATCAACTCGACGAGATCGAGGACTTCCCTTTGGAGTCAAAGAAATACCTGACGATCCAAGATGCCCAGCCCCGTCAATTGAACATCAACCAACTCTCTCTTAATGAACTGAAACGCCATCCGTACATCAACTACTATCAGGCCAAGGCCATCATGGACTACCGCCGTCTGCACGGCCCCATCCGGTCGCTCGATGACCTGCGGCTCTCTAGAGACTTTCCACAGGAGGCCATCGACCGTCTGCGACCCTATCTCCAATATTGATGGGGTATTCTTGTTTTTTTTTCTCTTAGTAGTTGTTTTTTTCAGCAAAATGTGTCTTTGTTTCACAGATAATTCGTACTTTTGCAGTCGAGTTCGCGCTGAAACTGCGTATTGACGTAGGTAAGGTGTGGGCTTAACTTAATGATAATAGCGTCTTGCAACGCTTTGTTTTTGGCTTCTTGAACCTGAGAAATTCAAACGAACCAGTCAGGAACAATGCAGAGAGGATGCTACGGGTAGGTATCTACTATTGCCCGTTGGTGTGCCGAGGACCAACCCTCCTTGGGCACACTTTACGGGTACATAATATGCCTTCAGCGTGAGCGTCAAATCTGTCTGTTTACTGGTGAGGTTTTCTCAGGACCTAAGGAGCGAACGGGCAGAGGACAGACATTCACGCTTTTTATATGCATATTGAAAAGAATACAAAAATGAAAAGACTCATTCTGATGTCGCTATTGACGATGGCGACAAGCCATGCCGTGGCAGTTGAAATCAGTGACAATCGTTCTCCTTCTATTGTAAATGACACCCGTAAGGATGATGTGAGAAAGAAGATAGGGCTTGATTACTCTATGCCTGATTATCAAACAAGCCGTATCGATGAGAAGGTCATCGGTAAGCGCCTTGTCCAGATATTGCAATGCTTATCGAAGAACTACAAAGATAATCCGTATAATGGTTTTCTGACTAGGATTTTAAGTGAGCAGGAACCAATGTTGCAATATGCTTTTATAAAAAAGATGAAAATACTTGGCATTCGTAAGTCGGGAAATGAGATAACTGTCAGGATCAAACTCAATATCAAGAAAAATTCCACTGGTATCACGAATCCCGACATCATCTTGAGTTTTGTCGATGGCGTATCAGAGAGTACTTGTACAAACGACCTGTTTTGTTATATCACAAGATACATTATAGAATAATGATTACTCTGAAGAAGATCCTGAACTGGTATTTCTCCAAGGAATCGCTACCTTATTGGTGCCTTCTGCTGGTTGATACGCTGATTGTTTTTGTATCAGCACTGTTCGCCTATTGGGTGTTCAACAAGACGCTCAATATGTTCGTGTCCCGCTTTCCAGTGCTCTGTTCTTCCTGTTTCTTCGCTCTGCTCAGTTGGATAGGTGCCAAGGTCTTTTCCACCTACTCGGGCGTTATCCGCTACTCGAGTTTTGTTGACCTGCTGCATGTGGCCTATGCCAATGCCGTCACATGGGCACTGGCCATTACTGCCTCTTTCTTGTTTGAGTATCTTGGAATAAAGATGTTGACGGGGCTGACGCAAACAGAGATCTCCGTCGCGTTCATCGTTGCCACCCTCCTGATGTGGACTGTCAGGATTGTGGTGAAGGCTCTGCACGATGTGTCGTTTTCCAATGAATACTCGATGAGGGTGCTTATTTACGGCGCATTTACGGGTGGTGTCGGCCTGGCCAAGAATATACACTCCCAGAAACCGAAGCGGTTTACTATCTGCGGATTCATTTCTCACGACAAGCATGCCCACCACATGCAACTGATGGGACAGAAGGTCTATCATATTGGCGACGACCTGACTTCCGTTATCGAGAAAAGGAGGATTCGGGCGATACTGGTTTCTCCCTATCGGGTGGATGACTTCCGTAATAATCCAGGATTGCAGGATACGATGATTAAGGCTGGTGTCAGGATATTCTTTGCCCAGCAAGCCAAGGAGGCCAGCGTGGAGGAAGGTGGACTGGCTGGTAAAAACCAGAATAGTATGCAGGTGGAAGAAGTGTCGGTGGAGGATCTCCTGCCTCGTTCGGAAATCAAGATCGACATGGCCTCTGTAGGGAAAATGCTCACAGGCAAGCACGTCATGATAACGGGAGCGGCCGGTTCCATAGGTTCGGAAATCGTCAGGCAGATAGCGTACTTCAAGCCTGCCGCCATGATGATGCTGGATCAGGCAGAGACTCCCCAGCATGATATCAGTCTGATGATGGCAGACCTGTTTCCTGACATCAAGGCGGAGACCATCGTCACAAGCATCTGTCACGAACATCGTATGGAGAAGATATTCAATACTTTCAAACCTGACTTCGTCTTCCACGCGGCAGCCTACAAGCATGTGCCCATGATGGAAGCCAACCCCACGGAAGCGGTGCTGAATAACGTACAAGGAACCAAAGTCCTGGCTGATCTCAGTGTGAAATACGGCGTGAAGAAGTTCGTGATGATATCGACAGACAAGGCCGTGAACCCGACGAACGTGATGGGATGTTCAAAGCGTATCTGCGAGATCTATGTCCAAAGCCTGAACAATGCTCAGGACACCACCCAGTTCGTGACGACCCGTTTTGGCAATGTGCTTGGTTCCAACGGTTCGGTGATTCCCCTCTTCCGCGAGCAAATCAAGCGTGGAGGGCCTGTCACCGTTACCGATGAACGTGTGGAGCGCTATTTCATGCTGATTCCCGAGGCATGTAAGTTGGTGCTTGAGGCCGGCGTCAAGGGAAAAGGTGGAGAGATCTTTGTGTTCAACATGGGAAAGCCGGTGAAGATCATCGACTTGGCCAGGCGGATGATATCCCTGTCGGGTGCCAAGAACGTGGATATCAAGGTGACAGGACTGCGTGCAGGCGAGAAACTCTATGAGGAAGTGCTCAACAAGCAAGAGGGCAACAAACCTTCATTCCACGAGAAGATTCAGATTGCAGAGGTCAGACAATATGATTATAAAAAGGTGAATAGGAGTATCATGGATCTGATAGCCATTGCCAAGAAGTTTGATGATTTGGATACGGTCAGGAAGATGAAGGAGATGGTGCCAGAATATAAAAGCAATAATTCTGTTTACGAACAGTTGGACTAACAAACTCAGGGAATAGGGGACGCTCCAGATGAAATCGGTTCGGCTGGAGTGCCCTGAGTTTTTTCGGTGGCTCAGATGCGACACTCGTTTTTGCAGATATTTTCCGAAATGTTTGGCTGTTTCGGGAATTATTATTATCTTTGCCACGTGAACTAAAAACTAGAGGAAAGATGTTTGGATCATTATTGCTGTTTGGATTGGGAATGCAAGAGATACTCGTTATTGCGCTCATTGTACTGCTGCTCTTCGGCGGCAAGAAGATTCCTGAACTGATGAAGGGCCTTGGCAAAGGCGTGAAGAGTTTCAAGGAGGGGATGAACGAGGTGACTGATCTCGGAGAAGAGAAGAAAGAAGAGACGGAGAAGAAGGATGAGTGAAACCCCACCCCTGACCCCTCCCCTTGAAGGGGCGGGGAACGGCTCTGCAATGACCTTCTGGGATCACCTTGACGAACTGAGAGGGGTGATTATCAGGGCGCTCCTTGTGACGGTGGTGGCCGCTGCGGTGGCTTTCTGCCTGAAAGAGGAACTGTTTGCCATCGTACTGGCACCTCGCACGAGCGATTTCATCACCTACCGCCTGATGGGCGTGGAGCCGTTCAGCATCTCCCTGATGAACACGGGACTGACGGAGCAGTTCATGATCCACCTGAGGACAGCCTTCTATGCGGGTATCCTCGTGGCGTTGCCCTACACGCTCTACCTGCTGTTCCGCTTCGTCTCACCGGCGCTCTATGACAATGAGAGGCGTTACGCCACGACGCTCGTGGGCAGCGGCTACGTGATGTTCATGCTGGGCACCCTGCTCAACTACCTGCTGATCTTCCCGCTGACGGTGAAGTTCCTCGGCACCTATCAGGTGAGTCCAGACGTGGCGAACATGCTGACGATCCAGTCGTATGTCGATACGCTGCTGATGATGAGCCTCGTGATGGGCATCGTCTTCGAACTCCCAGTGGTGAGTTGGCTCCTGGGGCGGATGGGACTGGTGAATGCGCGGATGATGAGCCAGTGGCGGAAGCACGCCATCGTGGCAATCCTCGTGGTCTCGGCCATCATCACGCCGACCACCGACGCCTTTACGCTCTTCGTGGTGGCCCTGCCGATATGGCTGCTCTATGAACTGAGCATCGTGATTGTGAAAGCGACAAATAAGGAATAACTAAACAGATACAGACATGTTAAAAAAGATCAGAACGACACTCGCCGTAGTGTTCTTTGTACTCATCACCCTGCTGTTCCTCGACTTCACGGGGACTGCCCACCACTGGCTGGGCTGGCTCGCTAAGATCCAGTTCCTGCCCGCTGTCCTGGCACTCAACGTGGTGGTCATCGTGGCGTTGGTGTTGCTGACGCTCGTCTTCGGACGCATCTACTGTTCCGTCATCTGCCCGCTGGGTGTCTTTCAGGATATCCTCGCACGGTTGCGTCGGAAAAAGAACAAGTATTCCTATTCGAAGGAGGTGAAGTGGCTGCGCTATCCTGTGCTGGTGCTCTTCGTCATCGCCCTGGTGGCCGGCGTAGGCTCCGTGTTCCAGTTGCTGGCGCCCTACAGCAGTTATGGCCGTATCGCCACGACGATCTTCCAGCCGATCTGGATGATGGGCAACAATGTCTTGGGCACCATCGCCGAGCGCGCCGACAGTTACACCTTCTACACCGTCGATGTGTGGATGAAGTCGCTGCCCGTGCTGATCATCGCCCTGGTGACGCTCGTCGTACTGCTGGTACTGGCATGGCGTGGCGGACGTACCTATTGTAACACGATCTGTCCTGTAGGTACGACCCTCTCTTTCCTCGCGCGCTATTCTTTCCTGAAGATCCGCTTCGATGCCGATAAGTGCAAGAACTGCTCGATGTGCTCGAAGAACTGCAAGACCGCCTGTATCGACTATAAGTCGCATACCGTGGATTACAGTCGCTGTGTGGTCTGCGGCAACTGCATCGACAAGTGTAAGTTCGGCGCGCTGTACTATGATAATAAGCGCATCCATCAGAAGGCGAAGGGTGATGAGGGCATCGATGCCTCGAAGCGCTCGTTCCTGATCGCCGGAGCCCTCGCCACGACGGCTGCCCTTGCCCAGAAGAAAGAGAAACTGATGGATGGCGGTCTTGCTGAACTGGAGGATAAGGTGGCCCCTGAACGTCAGACACCGCTGACACCCCCGGGCTCACAATCCTTCCAGCACTTCGCCCAGCACTGTACGGGCTGCCAACTCTGTGTCTCGGAGTGTCCCAACGACGTGCTCCGTCCCTCTACTGACCTGATGCACCTGATGCTGCCTGAGATGTCGTACGAGCGCGGCCATTGCCGTCCGGAGTGTACGCGCTGCTCGGAGGTCTGTCCTGCGGGTGCTATCCTGCGGGTCGATAAGCCTGATAAGTCGTCGATACAGATTGGCCATGCCGTGTGGATCAAGAAGAACTGTGTGGTGCTGACAGATGAGGTGGAGTGCGGCAACTGTGCCCGTCACTGTCCTGCCGGTGCCATCGAGATGGTGCCGCTCGATGAGAATGATGAGGAGAGCCCCATGATTCCTGCTATCAACGAGACTGTCTGTATCGGCTGTGGTGCCTGTGAGTATGTCTGTCCGTCGCGTCCTTTCTCGGCCATCTATGTCGAGGGGCACGAGGTGCATAAACATATATAATGAGGAATTAGAAATGAGGAATTAGGAATTATGAATACTTCTAAAGACAAACAAATATCGAGACGGAACTTCCTGAAACTTTTCGGAGCAGGGACCGTCGCCACAGCCGCCACGCTGGCAGGATGCAAGCAGGGTGATAAGGCCGGGGATCAGGCCGCCGAGGAATACAAGAACCAGGTGGAGCCGCCCGTGGGTAAGATGACCTATCGTGAGAACCCCAAGACCAAGGAGAAGGTGTCGCTCTTAGGCTACGGCATGATGCGCCTGCCTACCAAGGACAGCAACTCTGCCCGTGAGAGTCAGACAGAGATTGACCAGGACATGGTGAACCGTCAGATAGACTATGCCCTCGAGCACGGCCTGAACTATATCGACACGTCGCCCGTGTATTGTCAGGGCATGTCGGAGCACTGCACAGGCATTGCCCTCAGCCGCCATAAGCGCAGTGAGTATTTCATCGCCACGAAACTCTCCAACTTCAACCACGACTACTGGTCGGCAGAGAAGGCCAAGGAGATGTACCATAACTCAATGAAGGAGTTGCAGGTGGATTACATCGACTATTACCTGCTGCACGCCATCGGAGGTGGCATGGATGAGTTCAATGGCCGCTATGTGGATAATGGTATGATGGACTACCTGATGAAAGAGCGCGAGGCAGGCCGCATCCGCAACCTTGGCTTCTCGTTCCACGGACAGCAGGAGGTATTCGACGAGATGATGCGCCGCCACGAGGAATATCACTGGGACTTCGTGCAGATCGAACTGAACTACCTCGACTGGGACTTTGCCAACGAGATCAACGACCGCAATGTCGATGCCTCCTATCTCTACGCGGAACTTCATAAACGGGCCATCCCTGCCGTCATCATGGAGCCGCTGTTGGGCGGCCGTCTGGCTAACCTGCCACAGTACCTGATGACGGAGTTGAAGAGTCATGAGCCGGAGCGCAGTGTCGCCTCGTGGGCCTTCCGCTATGCGGGTACTCCCGAGGGCGTGCTCACCGTGCTCAGTGGCATGACCTATATGGAGCACCTGAAGGACAACCTGCTCTCGTATTGTCCGCTGAAACCGCTGACGGACGAGGAGATGCGCTATCTCGACAAGGAGATTGCAGAGAAGATCGTGGGACTCGAGAACATCCCCTGCAACGACTGTAAGTACTGCATGCCTTGTCCCTACGGCATCGACATCCCTGCCATCTTCGTGCATTACAACAAGTGCAAGAACGAGGGTTCGCTGCCCATGGGCGCAGGCGACAGCGAGTATCGCAAGCACCGTCGTCAGTATCTCATCTCGCTGGACCGTGTCGTGCCGCGTGACCGTCAGCCAGACCACTGCATCCAGTGCGGCCAGTGCGAGCCCCACTGTCCGCAGAACATCCGTATCCCCCGCGAACTCCGCAAGATTGATGACATGATCGAGAGCCTGAAGCGCAAGCCCTTCGGTGACATGAAGACGGAAAAGTAAAAACGTCATTCTGTCATGTACGATCAGAGCAGGGAAGATATCCTCTATATGGTGCTTTACGGAGCGGCGGCAATGCTGTCTCTGACAGCATGTTGCTATCTGCTGTTCCGCAGGAGCAACGCCTTTGCCCCTGACATTACGTCGCCGGTACATCTGCGCCGGTGGACGGCAACCTTCTTTGCAGCCATGACTCTAAGCCACTTGTGGTATCTGCCAATACCTTTTCTTATCTCAAACGATGATGTCAAACTGGGCTATCTTGTAGGTGCATTGCTCGACTACCTGACGCTCATGCCTTTGGCCATCATCGTATTGTTCACCATGCTGCAAGACCGCCGCCGCCCGCTATGGCCTGTTGCCATGATGACAGCGCCACCCGTCGTTATCATGACGTGGTGCGTTGTTTCCCGTAGTGATACCCTTTTACCGATGTTGTATGCCTATCTTCTGCTGTTGAGCGTATGTTTAATTATATATATGGTACGCGCGGTAAGACAGTATGGACGCTGGCTGCGCGACAACTATGCCGACCTGGAGCACAAGGAGGTGTGGCAGAGTTTAGTGGTATTGACCATCATTCTATTGGTGTTCGGTATTTATGCCATTGGCGCCCAAGGTCCTGTTTCCCAATACGTCTTTGAGATCAACGACATTGTGCTCGTCTGCTATCTGCTGTGGCGGGTAGAAACGCTGAGCGACCTGAGCATTTCCCAACAGCAGAGCCTTCCTGCAGATTTGCGTATTTCCGTTAATGAGGGAAGCGACGTAAGCCCAAAGATCCTCACTGACAACATCGGGCCATTGCTGCAGAAATATTGTATAGACACGCATCTCTACCTGCAGCATGACCTGAGCCTTTCCCAACTTGCCAAGACGATTGGTACCAACCGATTCTATCTTAGCCAATATTTCTCCAGTCAGGGCCTGTCTTACAATACCTATATCAATAATCTGCGCATTAATCATTTCATCAGTCTCTATCGCGAGGCTGTTGCTGCTCAGCGCTCCTTCACCGTCCAGCAGTTGTCACAGGAGAGTGGCTTCCGCAGTTATACCACATTCGGTACCGCCTTCAAGTACAAGATGGGGCAGTCGGTCAGATCCTGGATGAAGGCTACGAGCGAGGCAAAGAAATAAGCCTGAAGTTACGGAATCTGCAAAATAAGTTACGGAATCTGCAAAATCCGAATGCATGAGGTATTCGGGGCCATGTTGTTTTGGGGAAATTGCTTATCTTTGCCAACACATTCTTTTAACCCAAAACAATTTTTAATATGAGAAAAGTAGAAAAGTGGATGCAGGTCGGCATCCTAACCCTCGGCCTTACAATGACTTCTTGTCAAGGTCTTATTGATGCCTTTTTTGGTGTTGAAGACACACCGGCTCCTACAACTCCTGAGAAAGCCCAGAACGATGCCATCGACTATTCCCAGAAGTCCAACTGGTACCAGATTCCGGAAATCACCAAGGAGTTCGACACGTTCTACATCCTCGCTACGGAGTATGTCGTGTCGAGTATGGAGGAGGGTGCTCCCGATTACGCGCCAATCGGTTGTCCTGAGATGATGGAAAAAGCACCAGGCGAATACGAGGCGCATGCAAGCGTATATCAGGATGTCACTAATGTGTTCGTGCCATACTACCGTCAGGCAGGGTTGAAGTATGCCAGTGCTGTTGCGAAGGAAACCGGGAACATCGACGCTGCTATTTCCGGCATGCCCTACGATGATATTACTGCCGCCCTCGACTACTACTTCAAAAACTACAACCAAGGCCGTCCGTTCATCATCGCGGGTCACAGCCAGGGTTCTGCCATGACCAAACTTGTGCTGAAGAAATACTTCAAAGAGCATCCCGATTACTACAAACGTATGATTGCTGCCTATGTCATCGGCTACTCCGTCACGAAGGATGATCTCAAAACCTACCCACACATGAAGTTCGCAACTGGGGAAAGCGACGCGGGTGTCATCATCAGTTGGAACACCGAGGGTCCCAAGAACGTGGAGGAGAACGCCTATAACGTCGTGGTGCTGCCTGGTGCCATCAGCATTAATCCGCTGAACTGGAAACTTGACGATACCTACGCACCAGCGAGCATGAACCTGGGTTCATACATGCCAAACGCGGAAGGTAAGTACGAGATTACCGATGTCGGCGCAGACGCGCAGGTGAACCTCGAACGCGGAGTTGTAGTGACGACCGCCCCCACCGAACCGTTGCCCGAGGAACTCGCTGAGATTGCCAAGATCTTTGGCCCGGATGGCCGACATGCAAGCGATTACTCGTACTACTACAACAACATCAAGGACAACGTGGCGAAGCGCATCGCGACTTATCAGGCGAACCAATAACGGTAGCCATTTTCACCTCACCCTATTCTCCAAAGCAGTCCTGCTGCTTTGGAGTTTTTTTTATTTTTATTATAATATCTATACACCTATACACTATCGGATATATCTATTTTATTTTCAAGAAGATAGTAAGTGTATAGTCTAAAAATCTATACATCATCTATTCACTTATTGGTTATCGTCGAATTCTCTCGAGATCCAAAGTGGCACTTTTCGCCAAATACTCATTACTTATTTCGCGAAAGTCAGTGAGTAATTTGCAAAAGTCAATGAGTAATTTGCAAAAGTCAGTGAGTATCGAAGAGGGCCATAGTCATCATCGATTTGGTGTATAGGTGAATAAAGAAATATAGGATAGAATTTGAATGATTGATGAATTTTTGTTATCTTTGCACGCGATTCAACAAGAAAGTCATGTACGATCAGATCCAGGAAGATGTCCTCTATTTGATGCTTTATGCGGGCGTGATGGTATTGAGCCTGATAGCCTGCTGCTACCTGCTGCTGCGCAGAGCCAACGCCTTTGCCCCTGACGTCACGCCGCCCCTGCGCCTGCGCCGGTGGACGGCGGCCTTCTTTGCAGCCACGGCACTGTGTCACCTGTGGTATCTGCCGATGTACTTCCTTAGCTCACGAGATGATGTGATGATGGGCTATCAGATAGCAGGATTGCTCGACTGCATGACGGTAATCCCTTTGCTGATAGTCTTACCGCTAGTCATGCTTCAAGATTGCCGCCGACCGCTGTGGACAGTCTGGGCGATGGTCATGCCGCTCGTGGCGGGAAGGGTCTGGTGCATTGCCACCCGTAGCGACACCCTGCTGCTGTGGCTCTTTGGCTATTTTGTATTGATATGCATCGGCTTCGTCGTTTATATCGTGTGGGCAACGCGACAGTACGGACGCTGGCTGCACGACAACTATGCCGACCTGGAGCACAAGGAGGTGTGGCAGAGTTTCGTCGTACTGGCCATCTTCCTACTGACGTCCGCAGTCTATTCGTTTGACATGGGTGACATGGCCTACGAATATATGATGGAGGTGAACATCGTTATACTTGTCTGCTATCTGCTGTGGCGGGTAGAAACGTTAAGCGACCTGAGCACCCCAGTTCAAACAGATACAGTCTTAACCACGAGTGATGCGGAAGAAGAAACTGATACCACTGAGAATAAAGGCTTATCACTAACCACCAGCAATAATATCGGCTCATTATTAAAACGACATTGCGAGGAACCGCAACTCTATCTGCAACACGACATTTCCGCTGTGCAACTGGCCAAGCTGATTGGAACCAATCGTCTCTATCTCAGCAAATACTTTGCCTCACAGGGTGTCACTTATAATGCCTACATCAACGGCCTGCGCATCCAACACTTTATCAACCTTTACCACGAGACGGTTGCTACACATCAGCCTATAGCAGTACAGCAGCTGGCTCATCAGAGTGGTTTCCGCAGTTATAGTACATTTAATCTTGCCTTCAAGCAGAGCATGGGAATGACTGCTTCAGAATGGATGCGTGCTTCAAAATTATAAAAATTCAATTCAGAATTGTAAAAACCTACCTGTCAAGGCTACTGGGGTTATTGCGAATTCAAAGGAAATAGTCTACCTTTGCGGCATAAAAATGCGATAATAACTCCTAAAAATTCTATTATGAGAAAGATGAAACTATGGATGATGGCCGCCATCCTTATTTGCGGCATGACAATAGTAATAAGCTCATGTGGTAACAAGAAAACGACAGCTGCTGCGGGGAGTGAACAATCTGAGGCTCCTGACTACAGCGACAAGAACAACTGGCTGAAGCTGCCCGAGGCGACAAAGGACGTCGACTGCTTCTATGTCTATCCCACGGAATATGTCGACGACTCCGAAGGGGCAAAGACATTTGCCGACATCAATGAACCGATGATGAGGGAAACGGCTCCAAGGACCTATCTCGTGCAGGGAGCAGCCTTTGAGGATGTGGCCAACGTGTTTGCACCTTATTACAGGCAGCTGAACATGGTGGCAGCGGCTTCGATGACTCACGATGAGATGGAGAAAGCCTTTGCCAGCACGCCGAAGGACGACATCTTCGCTGCCCTCGACTACTATTTCGAGAACCTCAACGGCGGCCGACCTTTCATCCTGGCAAGCCACTCGCAGGGCTCGGCCATACAGAAACTGGTGCTGGCGGAATACATGAAGGCGCATCCAGAGTACCTGGAGCGCATGATAGCCGCCTACGTCATTGGCTATGCCATCACCGAGGACTACCTCAAGGAGAACCCGCACCTGAAATTTGCCGAGGGTGCCGACGACACCGGCGTCATCATATCGTGGAATACCGAGAGCGCTGCCAACGAGGGTCAGAAGAACGGAGTCGTTCTGCCAGGTGCCATCAGCATCAATCCCATCAACTGGAAGCGGGACGAGACATACGCTTCGGCTGAGGAGAACCTGGGCGGCTACCTCTTTAACTATGAAAAAGGAGAACTGGAAGTGGTTCCTCATGCTGCCGACGCACAGGTCAACCTGAAAAGGGGCGTTGTCATTACAACGACCAAGAACGCGACACCCGTCACTGGCACTGACGTCTTCGGACCTGGCAGTTTCCACGAGAACGACTACGACCTCTACTTCAACAACATCAAGGCCAACGCCGCCGCGAGAGTTGCGGCATACAAGAAAGGTGTGAAAGAAGGATGAAGAAGATACTGTCGTACATAGCAGCCGTGAGCATGGTCGTCGGAATGACCATGCTCGCCAGTTGCAAGAGTGATACCAGTGCCGACCTCGTGGTCTATGGCAAGATATTCACTGCTGCGGACAACCAGGTAGCAGAAGCCTTCGCCGTGAAGGACGGCAAGTACGTCTATGTAGGCGACAAGGCGGGAGCCGAAGCCTACGTTGAAGATGGAAAGACGGAGGTGGTCGATTACAGCGGCAAGGGACTTGTAATGCCCGGCTGCGGCAACGGTCACGCGCATTATACAATGGCCTATGCCATGGCCGAAATCGGTGTGCAGGTTGATGCAAGTGATGACACTGACAAGTTTTTGACAGAAATCCTTCCAGTTGCGGTCAAGAAGGCAAAGGATACAAAAGCCGTGGCTGTTTTCGGCTTAGGGTGGAATTTGCAAGTTTTCCAGGAAAATATGCCTACCCGTCAGCAACTCGATGCCATCTGCAGTGATCTTCCCATCTTCTTTATAGATGATGAAGGCCACAAGAGTCTGGTGAATACCCTTTGTCTGGTTAATGCGGGCATTATGAAAGAAGATGGCACGGTGCTAAAAAAACCGATGCCATACGCGGCGGCGAGATTGTGATGGGTGCCGACGGTACTCCGACAGGTTACCTGAAGGAGCAGGCCGCAACTTACGTAAGGTCATTCCTGGACGGCGACAATCTCTATACCTTTGACATAGCAAAATCAATCATGAACAAGGTTCAGGAAACGTTGTTATCAGAGGGATACACTATGTATCTCGATGGTTATTCTTCTTATTTCCGCAACAATAACCTATATAAGGCCGCCCAGCAGATGGACAAGGCAGGTGACATGCATTTTGTGATGGGCACTTCCTATGAAATTGAAAGTTGGATGGATGTGGATGCAACCTTGGCCAAGGCGGTTGATGCAAAACAATACGCCTCAAAACATGTAAAGACAAACTGGCTTAAACTTTACATGGACGGCACGGTGGAAAGCGGTACCGGCTTTATAGAGCCGCTATATACTGATGGGCAACAGGGCTTGGTCAACTGGACGGAAGAAGAATTTACCGATATAACGCGCAAGGCTAATGAAAAAGGTTTGACCATGCACGTACATGCACTGGGAAACAAGGCTGTCAATCGTACTGTAAACGCCTTCGTCAATGGAGGAAAAGACGAAATGCGCAATACGCTGGTGCATTTGCGTAACATCAATTTGCCAGATTATGAACGGATGGCAAGCCATAACATACAGGTCACCGCAGGTTTGCTTTGGCATCACGCCACTGATGAGTCACTGCCAGAACTGCTTCGCATTCTTCCCGCAGGAATGAATGGCAAAGGGTATCCGATGAAATCCTATTTCGATTATGGGGTTAACATGTCTTCGCACTCTGACTTTCCCGCACTCGCCGACAGTCCCGATGACCCGTTTGGTATTATGGAGATTTCAGTGACAGGTGTATATTACCCCGAGAAGTCAAAACCGTGGTGGCCTGAAGAACTCCTGACCCGCGAACAGGCACTCACTGCCCTGACTATCAACTGCGCCAGGCAGATGTTCATCGAAGATGAGCGAGGTAGCATCAAAGAAGGTAAGTATGCCGACTTCCTCCGTGTTGACAAGGATGTGCTGACCTATCCCGTGACAGAGATCCACGAAGCCAAACCCGCTGCCACCTACTTCGAGGGAAAGAAAGTCTTCGCCAAGCAATAAACGGCGCTTCCTGAGTTCTGTGTTTTGGGCTTCAGACTTGCAAAATCTGCAAAAATAGTTTCAAAATATGCAAAATCTTTCGCGGCGGGCATTTGGAACAAGGTCATTCGGGGAAATTTTGTTACCTTTGAAGACCATTTTGTCAAGCAACTTTGCAATCACTTAAAACAATCCAAATAATGATGAAAAGATTTCTTGTCGTTGTAACCCTGGCCTTGGTAAGTATGGCTGGCGCAGCACAAAACTTTAGAGCGAACCTTGATGAGAGTGTGAGACCTGGTGACGACTTCTGGCAGTATGCCGTCGGCACCTGGCTGAAGAACAACCCTCTGGACGATGAGCATTCCATGAACGGTGCGTTCACCGACCTGGAGGAACAGAACAAGAAGCGTATCAATGCGCTGATCATGAAATATGCAGAGCGGAAGGACCTGCCACAAGGCAGCGACGGACAGAAGATCGGCGCCCTCTACCGCCTCTACATGGACAGCGTGGGCCGCAACAAGATGGGCTACGAGCCTATCCTGCCCTATCTGAAGCAGGTGCGCGCCCTGAAGACTCGTGAGGAACTGCTAAGACTGATGTTTGAACTAAGCAGCAAAGGCTTTGGCACTGCACCCTTCAGCCTCAGCCTGGGCCTGAACCCCTACAACTCGTCGGAGTATATCATAGATGCCGAACACGGAGGTACGACGCTGGACCACGAGTACTACGACCAGCCCAACGAACAGCAGCAGGCTGTCGTTACCGCTACGAAAAGCCTAAACAAAGACTTGCTGAAGATGATCGGTAACAGCGATGCCGACGCCGAGCGCATGATGCAGGCTGCATGGGCCATAGAATATCGGATAGGCATGAAGGAACTCGACCAGGTGGCACAACGCGACCCGAGTGCCGTCAACCACCTGATGACGTGGGAACAACTGCTCACCGACTTCAAGGGCATCGACTGGATGGCTTATCGCGATGCGAGGAATATGCCGAAGGACATCGACAAGGTGAACGTCGGACATCTCGACGCCCTGCACGAAGTGGAAAAGGTGCTGGCCGAGACGAGCGTCGAGGATCTGAAGGCCTATATGGAACTCAAGGTCGTCAGGGCTTACCGATCTTTCCTCAGCGATGCCTTCTCAGACCGTTCTTTTGAAGCCAGCAAGGCCATCTCTGGCGTAAAGGAGCAGCAGCCCCGCTGGAAGCGCGCTGTCAGCGTCCTCAGCGGTAATCTGGAAGAGACCATCGGCAAACTGTATGTGGCCGAGTACTTCCCCGAGGACAGCAAGCAGCGCGTCTATCGCCTGGTGAAAGACCTGCAGCAAGCCTTCGAGGACCGACTGAAAGAGAACACCTGGATGAGCGACTCCACCAAGGCCAAGGCACTGGAGAAACTGCACGCCATGTATATCAACATTGGCTACCCCGACAAGTGGCAGGATATGGAGAAGTACATTGACATCCGCGAGAATGACAACCTCGTGGAGAACTTCATCCGCATCAACCAGGAGAGGCGCGCTGCCGAGTTCCGTAAGTATTGGCGTAAACCAGTCGATAAGACCCAGATGCCTGTTTCCCCACAGACGGTAAACGCTGGTTACATCCCACCATTCAACAGCATCAACTTCCCCGCTGCCATCCTGCAGCCGCCGTTCTTCGACCCAGAGGCCGACTATGCCTGCAACTACGGTGCCGTGGGCACTGTCATCGGCCACGAGATGAGTCACGGCTTCGACGATGAGGGCTGCCTGTTCGACAAGGATGGCAACATGGTGAACTGGTGGACGGCCGAGGATAAGGCTAAGTTTGACGAGCGTGCCAAGGTGCTGGCCGACTGGTTCTCCAAGCAGGAGGCACTGCCAGGCCTGATGGTGAACGGTGAGAAGACCCTTGGCGAGAATATCGGCGACAACGGCGGAATACAGATAGCCTACCGTGCCTTCGAGAACCGTGCGAAGCAGGAACCTCTGGAATCCAAAGAAGGCTTCACCCCCGCCCAGCGCTTCTACCTGGCCTACGCCCGCATCTGGGCTGGCAATGAAACACCTGAAAGGACAGCCTACAGAGTCAACAGTGACGTCCACTCACCCCGCATCTTCCGTGTGAATGCCGCCCTGTCGATGATCGACGCCTGGTACGACGCCTTCGGCATCCAGCCCACCGACAAGATGTTCATCCCCAAGGATAAAAGGGCATCGGTGTGGTGAGTCTTGCGGCGTGAGTTTTAAAATCTGCAAAAATTGTTTCAAAATATGCAAAACTTGATTGTGTTTGGCAATCAGGTTTTGCATATTTGAGGAATATGCTTACTTTTGTACACATATAATCTAAAACATGTAGTATGGGAAATGTTGATAAGAATCCGGTTCATGGAATCAGTGAGGAAGATACGCTACAATCGCCAGAACAGATCAGTGATCATTTGCGCGTGACGATCGTTCCCACCTATCTGCTGGCTACGGCTGCGACGTTGCTGCTGGCTGCATTCATTGTATGGGGCGTGTTCGGTACGGTGAGTGACAAAGCCTATTATTCGGGTGTGGTGTTTCCCGCACAGGGTACTACCGACATCACACTGCCCAACAAGGGCATCGTACGCTCCATGATGGTGCGCGATGGCGACAGTGTGAGGGTGGGGCAGACGGTGGCACTGGTATCCATCGGCGACAGTCACAGTTTCCTGACGAGTACGGTGAACGGTCTTGTCATCAGCACGAAGGCCGACAACGAGCCATTCGAGGCCTTCGACCCTATTGTCAGCGTGGTTGGCAGTGATAATGTCTCTTATGGACAGTCGCAGAGCGCCCTGCTCCTCGCCTACGCTAACAATGAGGCACAACGTAACCTGCGCATAGGTATGGAGGCCGAGGTGTGGCCTGCCGACCAGAAGCGTGACGAGATAGGCTATGTCCGTGGGCGCATCAGTCAGGTGGTACGCTATCCTGCAGATGCCGCCAAGGTGCGCCAGATGCTGAAATCCGACATTCTGGCCAAGCAGTTATTGGAACAGGATAATGTGGTCTATGAGGTGCTCATTGACCTACAGCGAGACCCTGCCGACCCCACGTGCTATGACTGGTCGTTCGGCCAGCCAGACAACGTGAGCATGGACTTCGGCACCTACTGTTCCGTGCTCACCGAGACGCGTCGCTGCAGCATGTTCCAGTATCTTTTCGAGACATCTCGCACACACGTTCGTAACCTAAAACTGAGGTTTGAATGAGTACAGGGCATACACAAGGCAAGAAACCTAAATTGTCGATGATAGCGGCTTATCGCTATTTCCTGAAGGGCAACATACTATTTGCCCTCAATGGTATTATTCTCGTTGCCATTGATTCCGTAGCCTGTATTTTCCCGCCACTATTCCAGCAGGTATATACCGACAGTATCATCACACAGAAGAATCCGGAATGGTTTACCCCGCTGATAGTGCTGTATATCCTGCTGTTCGTGCTTGAACTCTTGGTATGGATAGGGTTCTCTATCGTTCGCCGGAGAAGCCAGGCAAGGATCAATATTACCACTTCGTCAAGTTTCCTGTGGACGGTACTCAGACTGCCGATGACCCGACTCACCCAGTTCAGTCCGGGTGAACTGGTGGCCCGCTACACCACCATCTCAAAGACCGTCAGACAGATGGACTACGCCCTGCCGGCCGCGAGCATACTCATCCTACCCGTTTTCTGCTGCTATATTGTCATGCTTTTCAACTGGAAACTGGGCATACTGGAAATCTTCTCCATCCTTTTACTCGTCTATGTGATGCGCAGCACTGCCAACAAGCAGAAGAAGAATGCCATGAATCTGGAGGTGACGGAAACACGGTTGCAGAACGTCACGATGACAGGAATGAGTAATCTGGAAACCATCAAGGCCTTGGGTGGTGAGCGCCACTTCTTTGCGCAGTGGGAGAGAACCTATGCTCAATCCATAAATGCCCGCGTGACCACCATCACCCACAACATCTATCTGAGCGCCTTGCCGGAGTTCTTATTGCAGGTTACCAATGGTGTCATATTATGCCTGGGCACCTGGCTGATCCTGCAAGGCGAGATGACACCTGGCATGATTCTGGCCTCTCAGGGACTCATCAACGACACCATCTATCCCATCATCAGGACTATTGCCAGCGTACAGACCATATTGAGGATTAACTCGTCTATCCAGCGCATCAAGGAGGTGACCGACTGTAACCAAGAATGTGCAGAACTCCGACTGCCGGCCGACAACGAACTGCCCGATGTTGCCAAATTGGTTGGCGAGATAGAACTGCGCGACGTCACCTTCGGCTACGACCGCAGTCAGCCTCCCATCCTCAACCACTTCTCGCTGAAGATCAGGGCCGGTGAGCACATAGCCCTGGTAGGTCCCTCGGGCTGCGGCAAGAGCACGGTACTGAGTCTCGTGTCAGGGCTGTATGAGCCCTGGGAGGGTGAGGTGCTGTTCGACGGCAAGCCGCGGAAGGCCATCGACCGCATGACGTTCGTCAACTCCGTCTCTGTGGTCAACCAGGACGTAACGCTCTTTGAGGGCACTGTTGAAGACAATGTCAAGA
>JAFRMM010000209.1 GCA_017430675.1 Prevotella sp. | reverse complement strand
TGTCTGACAATTGTCAAATGAACGTCTGACAACTGTCAAACAATCGTCCGACAATTGTCAAACGACTGATTCGTTGTTCCGGAGGGAAAAGGCCTGGCCTTATAGGGCCGGGAATAGCACTGAAAAGAAACCTTCAGTGGAAGTATCATATTTTCAGAGGCTTACGCCTCGCCTGAAGGATGTTTTAGCAGAATTAGGATCACCTAGGATTACCTAGGATTGCCTAGGATCGCCTAGGATTGCCTAGAATTACCTAGAATTATAGATTACCTAGGATCGCCCAGGACCGCCCAGGATCGCCCAGGATTCCTAAAAAAAAAACTTAATTCCTCGCTTTTTTCGCTGAAAATGTGTATCTTTGCACACAGGAAACTAAAGACCAATCATGATATGGACGACGAGATAAAGGAAGACGGCGGTGAGTACCAGCCGTCCGAGATTTTGGAACAGAAGGAGTCGGATGGCATCGCTGAAGGGCACTCCGACTATAAACCCGTGAACCGCTTCGATGCCGCTGCCGTGCACCACCTCAGCGGCATGTACCAGAACTGGTTCCTCGACTACGCCAGTTACAGCATCCTGGACCGTGCCGTGCCTCACATCGAGGACGGCCTGAAGCCCGTGCAGCGACGTATCCTCCACTCGATGAAGCGGATGGACGACGGCAGATATAATAAGGTGGCGAACATCGTGGGCCACACGATGCAGTTCCACCCCCACGGCGACGCCAGCATCGGCGACGCCCTCGTGCAGATGGGACAGAAAGACCTGCTCATCGACACGCAGGGCAACTGGGGTAACATCCTCACGGGCTCCTCAGCCGCCGCCCCGCGATACATCGAGGCCCGACTGTCGAAGTTCGCCCTGGATTGTGTGTTCAACCCCAAGACCACAGAGTGGAAGATGTCGTATGACGGCCGTAACAAGGAACCGATCACGCTGCCCGTGAAGTTCCCACTGCTGCTGGCACAGGGAGCGGAAGGCATCGCCGTGGGTCTCTCCACGAAGATCCTGCCCCATAACTTCTGCGAGATCTGCGACGCGGCCATCGCCTATCTGCACGACCAGCCCTTCCAACTCTACCCCGACTTCCCCACCAGCGGCTCCGTCGATGTCGGCAAATACAACGACGGCCAGCGGGGCGGTTCCGTGAAGGTGCGCGCGAAGATCGAGAAGATCGACCAGAAGACGCTCGTGATCCGTGAGATCCCATTCTCGAAGACCTCCGAGACCCTGCAGGACTCGATCGTGAAGGCCGTGGAGAAGGGTAAGATCAAGGCCCGTAAGGTGGAAGACCTGACGGCCGCCAGCGTGGAGATCCAGGTGCACCTCGCCCCCGGTGTCTCTTCCGACAAGACCATCGACGCCCTCTATGCCTTCACTGACTGTGAGATCAGCATCTCGCCCAACTGCTGTGTCATCGAGAACAACAAGCCGCAGTTCCTCACCGTCAGCGACGTGCTGCGCCACACTACAGACCGCACGAAGGACCTCATCCGCCAGGAACTGGAGATCCGCAAGAACGAACTGCTGGAGCAATACCATTTCCAGTCGCTGGAGAAGATCTTCATCGAGGAGCGCATCTATAAGGACAAGAAATTCGAGGAAGCCCCCAATGTCGATAAGGTCTGCGAGCATATCGACGAGCGCCTGACACCCTACTACCCCACCCTCGTGCGCGAGGTGACGAAGGACGACATCCTGAAACTCCTCGAGATCAAGATGCAGCGCATCCTGAGGTTCAACAAGGACAAGGCCGACGAACTGATGGCCCGTATCAAGGCGGAGATCGAGGAAATCGACCGCGACCTGGCGAACCTCACGGAAGTGACGGCCAACTGGTTCCAGTTCCTCAAGGACAAGTACGGCAAGGACCACCCGCGTCTGACGGAGATCCGCAACTTCGACACCATCGAGGCCTCGAAGGTGGCCGAGGCCAACCAGAAACTCTACATCAACCGCACCGACGGCTTCATCGGCACGGGTCTGAAGAAGGACGAGTTCGTGTGCAACTGCTCCGACCTCGACGATATCATCATCTTCTACAGGGACGGCAAGTACAAGGTGATCCGCGTGGCGGAGAAGATCTTCGTGGGCAAGAACATCCTCTACGTCGCCGTGTTCAAGAAGAACGACACGCGCACCATCTACAACGTGGTCTATCGCGACGGCAAGAAGGGCTGGTACTTCATGAAGCGCTTCAACGTGACGTCGATGACGCGTGACAAGGAATACGACCTGACACAAGGCACGCCTGGCTCAAAGGTGATGTACTTCACCGCCAATCCCAACGGCGAGGCGGAGGTCATCAAGGTGACCCTCGACCCCAACCCCAAACTGAAGAAGATCTTCATCGACAAGGACTTCTCCGAGGTGATGATCAAGGGGCGCGCCTCGAAGGGTAACCTCCTGACAAAGAACAGTGTACACCGCATCGGCCTGAAGAGCCGCGGCCATTCGACGCTCGGCGGACGCCATGTGTGGTACGACCCCGACGTGAACCGCCTGAACTACGACGACCACGGACAACTGCTCGGCGAGTTCTTCGATGACGACCAGATCCTCGTCATCCTGAAAAACGGCGACTGCTACCTGACCAGTTTCGACCTGAACACCCACTTCGAGGAGAATATCCTCCGCATCGAGAAATACGATGCCTCGAAAGTGTGGACGGCCGTGCTCTATGACGCTGACAACCAGGGCTATCCCTATCTGAAGCGGTTTGTGATGGATGCCACGAGGAAGAAGCAGAACTGGCTCTCGGAGAACCCGTCGTCGCAACTCATCCTGCTGACGGACACCCCCTACCCGCGTCTGCTGATGACCTACGGCGGTGCCGACGCCTTCCGAGGCTCCGAGGAGATCGACGCCGAACAGTTCATCGCCGTCAAGGGCTATAAGGCCAAGGGCAAGCGCCTCACCACCTATGCCCTCGAATCGCTCGAAGAACTCGAGCCCACCCGCATCCCCGAGACCCTGGAGGACTCCGAGACTTCCGAAGCACAAGAGCCTGAGGAAGACCTCGACCCCGATGCCGGCAAGAGCGAGCAGCAGGTGCGCGACGAACTCACCGGACAACTAAGGCTTTTCGACGATGAGGAATAAAAGATCAGGCCCCCCAGGACATCTGGGAATCCTAGAATTCCTAGGATCTCTAGGATTCCTAGGATTCCTGGCCATCCCGGCTGCTGCGCAGGAGGCGCAGTCGGCCCATCTCCTCGGCATCGGCGGCACGAACATCCTCGACACCTATATCTCCCAGGAGAAATTCAGCGGTACCGGCCTCACCTATCTTTATATACGCGAGCGCGCGAAGCCGGAGAAGCGCTGGGGCAGCGTCATCGAACATGAGATCGGACTCTCCAACGCCAAAGACCGCACCCACAGTATCAGTGAGATAGAAGCCGACTACAACCTGTACTGGGGCCGCTACCGTCAGTGGCACCTCCTCGACAACCATCTGCGCCTGCGGGCGGGCGGGGCGATGAACGCCAACCTGGGCTTCATCTACAACATGTCGGCCTCGAACAACCCCGCCCAGGCCAGAGTGAGCCTGAACGCGATGCCGTCGGGCATCGCCACCTACGGCTTCCGCCTCTGGAAGCAGGACTTCTCCGCCCGCTACGAACTGAACCTGCCGCTCGTGGGCGTGATGTTCTCGCCGAACTACGGACAGTCGTACTACGAGATCTTCTCCTTAGGCAACTACGACCACAATATCGTGCCGACGACCTTCGTCAGCGCCCCCTCCTTCCGTCAGCAGTTGTCGCTCGACTGGCGCACTAATGACAGGATCGCCATCCGCATCGGCTATCTGGGCAACTACCAGCAGGCCGCCGTCAACAACCTGAAGCAGCACGTGTATGCGCACCGCTTCCTCATCGGCATCATCGTGAAAAGGTAAAACGTCATGAAACACGTCCTCACCGCCCTCATCACCCTCTTCGCTCTCACGTCGTGCATCGACGAGGAGGAATACCCCGATACCCCGCAGGGGAACTTCGAGGCCCTGTGGAAGATCATCGACGAACACTACTGCTTCTTCGACTACAAACAGCACGTCTATGGCCTCGACTGGCAGCAAACCCACAATATATATAATGTACGCGCGAAAGGTAGCCTCTCCGACTACCAACTCTTCGAGGTGCTCACGGCCATGCTCTCCGAACTGCGCGACGGCCACGTGAACCTCTACACCACCTTCGACAACGGCCGCTACTGGAAGTGGCACGAGGACTATCCCACCAATTTCAGCGACACGCTCCAGCGCCGCTACCTAGGCACCGACTACCATATCGCCTCGACGATCAAGTACCGCATCCTCGACGACAACATCGGCTACCTCTATGTCGGCAGTTTCGCCTACAGCATCGGCGAGAGTTCCCTCGACGAGATCATCAAGTACTTTGCCTTCTGCAATGGACTGATCGTCGATATCCGCGGCAACGGCGGCGGTGACCTGACCACCGCAGAAGCCCTCGCCGCCCGCTTCTGCCAGGAGAAGACCCTCACGGGCTACCTACAGCACAAGACAGGACAGGGGCATGGCGACTTCTCCGAGATGGAGCCCCAGTACCTGGAGCCCTCCTCGCGCCTCCGCTGGCAGAAGCCCGTCGCCGTGCTCACCAACCGCGAGGTCTATTCCGCCGCCAACGACTTCGTGAAGTGCATGAAGTGCTTCCCCATGGTGAAGACCGTGGGCGACCAGACTGGCGGCGGCTCCGGCCTCCCATTCTCCTCCACGCTCCCCAATGGGTGGATCGTGCGCTTCTCGGCTTGTCCATGTTATGACCGTGACCGCCAACAGGTGGAATTCGGCATCACTCCGGACTACAGCATCGGCCAGACCGATGACGATTTTCGTCAAGGAAAAGATACTCTGATAGAATTTGCCCGTAAAGTTTTGGTGGAATGAAAAAAACTTTGTATCTTTGCACCCGCTCCGAGACCATAAACCTTGGAATCACGTGGTGGAAAGCGCCTGTGGCGGAATTGGTAGACGCGTCAGACTTAGGATCTGGTGTCTTGCGACGTGCAGGTTCGAGTCCTGTCAGGCGCACAAAACAGCGGCAGAAAGCGCATTTTTCGTGCAAAACTCATTTAAAAATGGGTAAAAAGGCAGAAAATCGAAGTTTTTTATAAAAAAAATTAAATTTTTCTTGCACAATTAGAAAATAATGCCTACTTTTGTCACCGATTTATATAAATTAATGCATAGATATATCATAGTTTAATTGTTTAATTATAATTTTTAAGTTCAAATGAAAAAGAAAATTATTAATGGTATTTTGATGGTAGCGCTGATATTTGCTGCCACAACATCATTTGTTTCTTGCAAGGACAATGTGGACGACGAGTTAATCCCCGTTTACGAGAAACTTGCACAAGTAAAGAGCGATCTTGAGGCTCGCGTTGCTTCTGTCGAGTCCCAGATCTCGGGCCTGAAGTCTCAGGTCGATGCCAACTCTCAGGCCATTAAAGATCTTCAGTCTAAATTAGACACAGAACTGGCTTCCATCAAGAGTCAGTTGGCTACGATCAACGATCAGATTGCTACGCTTTCTGCAAGTGTTGACGCCATCAATCAGGAACTGGACGCTGTTGAGGCACGCCTCGACGCCATTGATCTAGAGATTGCCAACATGAAGAAAGAGATTGAGGATTTGAAGAATCAAATCAACAACCTGATCACCGATATCAAGATCAACCACACTGTGAACGAGGTGATTGGTTCTGTGGATCTTCCTGGCTATAATCTGCTGGCACTGGCTCCCTTCTACGGAGAGAACCTCACAGGTATCATCAGTTTCCCGAACAATGTGAAGGGTGCTCTGGTTGATCCTAATGGTATTGAGTTGACCGCCAATGAGGTGGCAGGTGCTGGCACCAACGCTCTCACACTCCGTGACGAGGGTTACATCACCGAGACTGTCGGCAATGCTGGTTGGATGTTCTTCACTGTGAACACACCTGATCCCGCTGCTTTCGACATCAGCGAGTATGAATTGAAAGTCGTGAACAGTGTTGGTTACGAGGCTCCTATCACTTTCAGCAACGTGAAGTTGTCTAGTTATCAGCTTCAGTGGGGTATCTATCACAGCCAGTACATTGACAGCGACCCCGATCTCAATGTGGATAAGACCTTCTATCAGGCTCAGGCTTCAATCGCTCCGGAGCATCTGGAGTCTGCCAAGTTCGACCTGAAGAAGTTCATCGACTACAAGGAACTGGCTGCTGAGTATAAGGCTGCCGTGAACGATGTGAAGGCTGCTACTGGTAAGAAGGCTAAGGCTATTTCTCTCTTAAAGTCTGCTACCGAGATGGTTCGCACCTTCTTCATTGGCAAGATGAGCGGTAACAATCAGGACATTAAGAACCCCAGTTGGTCTGCACAGAAACTCGTTCTGAAAAAGACTGTTGACGGTCTGCCCGTACAGAAGAGCGCTGCTGAGTACGATCTCCTTGTCACTGCTGTGACTCCGTTGTCTTACAACAGTTTCTGGTATCTTGAGAATGCATCTAAGGTTGCTGACCTTACCCGCATTGAGAATCTTGTATATAAGGTGGCTGGTAGAATTAAGAACGTATTCCCGAACATTCAACTCAGCAACATTTCCATCCAACTCGTTAAGCCGACCATCGGTGACGGAACGAATGGTTACATTGTTGTAAGATCTAATGATGGTACGCCCGTACCTGCAACAGGTATTACTGGTGAGGCTACAATCGAACTCGAGGCCGACCTCTTTGATCCCCTGTGGGATGCTATTCAGGATGGTCTGACTGATATCGATATCAGCAACATGATTCAGGGTCTCGACAAGATCAACGGTCTGCCTAAGGAGGTTGACAACTTCGCTGCTCGTGTGAACAGTTATATCGAGAGAATGGCTAACGCATACGTCAGGTCTCTGAACAACCACGCTCTGACTCAGTCTATCGCTCCTTATATCCTCTTCAACACCAACAATGGTATCGAGCGCCTGACCTATGGTACGAAGGTTAATCCTGGTAACATGCAGATCATGATGACTTCTCCGACTGAGGAGTTGATCGTTCCCTCTTACGCTAAGTACATCGCAGTGGAGAATGAGGATGGTCAGATTATACAGTCTGCAGTTGTGCCTGGTAAGACACAGCAGTTCACGCTTGACATGAACAAGCCTGGTAAGTACTTCGTCATCCTGAGTTCTATGGACTATTGGGGCTTCATTATCAACAAGAAGTACCTCGTAGAGGTTGTTGCACCCGCAGCATAAGAGAGTAAAGTGAGTTATTAACTTTCGCGAATTAAAAAAACTAAGTAACAGATATGAAAATGAAGAAAGCAATATTGTCTTGCCTGATGCTGATGGCCGGTCTGTCAGTATCTGCTCAGGAGCAGAAGGGCACGACAGAATACATCTTCGAGCCGCACTGGTATTTCCAGATCCAGGGAGGTGTTAATTACACCACTGGTGAGGCTGACTTCAGCAAGCTCATCTCACCCAACGTCCAGGGTGCAATTGGCTACAACTTCAACAAGGCACTCGGTCTCCGTCTGGGTCTAGATGCTTGGCAAGGTAAGGGTGGTTACAAATATACCCTCGCTAGTGGAGAAAAGCAGTATGACTATAAGTTCACATTCTTTGCTCCCGCACTCGACCTGACAGTGAATCTTGCCAACCTGATCAACGGCATTCCTACAAAGTGGGAATATGGACTGTTCGCTGGTATCGGCGCAAACATCCGTAGCAAGGCAGCCGACGAGGTGAAGACCGTGAGAGCCGCAGTTGAGGCTGACTCAAAGACTTCAGGTATCAGCGAGTCTCAGATGCCTAGTGACTGGCTTAACTCTAAGGTAGCCCTTCTGGGTCGTGCTGGTGCGTTCGTCAACTACAAGATCACTGACCAATTCAGCATCGGTCTTGAGTTCAACGGCAACCTCCTGAGCGACAAGTTCAACTTCAAGGATGCTGGTAACCCCGACTCATATTTCAACCTGCTCGCAGGTATCAAGTATGCTTTCGGCCCCACCTACTCCACGAAGTTCATCCCCGAGCCAGAGCCTCAGATCGAGTATGTTGAGAAGATTGTTGAGAAGGTTGTGGAAGTTCCCGCTCCGGCACCTGTTATTGAGCCGATCCGTCGTGATATCTTCTTCCTGATCAACAAGTACGACATCCGCGATAGTGAGAAGCAGAAGGTTCAGGATATCGTTGACTACATGCGCGCTAACCCGGCATCAAAGGTGATGATCACTGGTTATGCTGACGCTGGTACTGGTAACGATAAGATCAACGACCGTCTCGCTGCTCAGCGTGCTGACGCTGTGGTGAAGGCTCTGACAGAGACCTATGGTATTCCTGCTGACCGCATCAGTTATGACAGCAAGGGTGCCCGTGTACAGCCGTTCACTGATAATGACAGTAACCGTGTTTCTATCTGTATCGCTGAGTAATCTGCGATCCTGAAGAACAGACTCCATAAAGCCCGGTCCCAAAAAGGGGCTGGGCTTTTTCCAAACAAAACAATAAAGAATATGAAAAGAACACTTACATTGATGCTGTTGGCAGTTTGCTTTACCGTCAAGGCTTCGGCACAGATAGCCAATGGCTTTTACAGAGTACAGAACACATATACCGACAGGTATATCAGTATTGAGGATAACAACCCTTCTAACTACACAGTCAGTATTACGACTTCGTCGGTACCCATGCGCGGTATTAGAACACACAAGCCTGGTACATTTGTTTCTACCAGCCCCACTACAATCATTTATATACGTAACGCCAGTGGCAATGAGTATGACATGGAAGGTCAGGGAACAAGTATCTACAAAATCTCCGGCAACAAACTGTATATCACACTGACTGCACAGAGCGACGGCAGTTACCAGGGATCTGGCACATACAAAAGTTATACGGTCACAATCTCTGACGACGAGATTCAGGAGAAAGAAGAAGCATACCTGAGAAACAGAAGTGAAGAGGCCTCCTACTGGAAGCCCAAAGCCGTGGATACTGGTGACAATTATCTTGGCATCCAGCCCGACGTTGAGGTTGACGGCAAATACTATGGCACCATCTATGCCAGTTTCCCGTTCAAACTGGCATCAAGCGGCATGAAGGCCTACATTGTAACTGAGGCTGCCGGCCAAGGCTTTAATTGGGAAGAGATTACAGGTGATATCCCCGCTGCTACACCGGTCATTATCGAGTGTAGTTCCAACAACAATTGGGATAACAAGATCCTGCCTGTGACCTCCAATGCAACGCTCAACACCACTAACTATCTCTACGGTGTCTATTGCTCTTATATCTCTGACAAAGCCATTAACGGCGAACTCTACAACTCTCAGACCCGACGTACACTCGGAAAGAGCGAAGATGGTAAACTTGCATTCGTACAAGCCACGTCGGATGATCTGGAGAGCGGCTCGTACCTGAAGCACAACAAGGCCTATCTGATGGTGGGCAGCGATGCTGCTGACGTACTGACACTCGGTGGCAGCACCTACATCAAGAATATCAAGGCCAGCGATGCTGTTGATAAAGGTACTTTCACACTGACAGGTGTGAGGATGCCTGATGGTGCAACACTCCGCCCCGGTATCTATATTAAGAACGGCAAGAAGGTTATCGTCAAGTAAAGACAATCTGAAATAGTCAATCAAAAAGCCCGCTATTAGCGGGCTTTTTGATTGACTGTTATCAGAAGATCCTCTTGGTGAGCCGGAAACTCAGGACTGGATATACTTTGAATGCTTTGAAGAGGCTGACGTATGAGCCAACCTTTCCCCCAATATTTTCCACATCCTTTGTCAGATTTACACCATCGTGAACATAAAGGTTTGGCGTGCCGCCCCAGAACATTGCGCCACAGTCAAACGAGACCTTCCAGTCATCTCTATTCTTAAGCAGCCGTCCACCATAGCCAAAGCCGAGATAAGGCTTGAAAGCATTTGACTTAGCCGTCACTTTTACCATTCCGTCCGTGTCCGGTTCAACAATATAGGGATCACCAGCCTGATGGATTATATTTCCATCATCATCATAGATATCACGTGTGAACGTACCAAGTGCGAAGCCCAAACGGCCAAACCCCACGATCTGAGCGTACATCATCTTCTGGATTTCGGGACTAATCTTGACACCATAATAGCCAAACTGGGTAAAATCAATGAAAGGCTCTCCAGCCACAGCCTTCTCGTACATACGGTTATACATGCCCACAGAGAGTAGTGAGACCATCGCCTCAGTGGAATTCTCCGCCCTGGCAAACCGCGAAGGTCCCCAATAGAAGCCGGCGGTGAAATGCCAGTGTTTGTTTTCTTTAAAAGGAAACACATCAACCAACAACTTGAAATTATTCAGTGTCGGCGTGCCGATCATATCCACATGATCATCCACATCATAGCCTGTAAAACTGTACAAGAAATCTTTCATCTTGTCAAACGTCGTGATTTGCCTGTTGCCGTCCTCATCATAACTGCGGGCAGGTTTGCCACCGATCGTCAGGTCGAACTTCATCCTTTGATCAAAACGAGGCATAAACTCATAACCGGCACGCACCTGAAAATACTCGCCGACAGGTGAAGACACATCAATACCGATACCCGGCGTTCCAGCCGTCAGTGAAACATCCAGATGCTGGAAAATGTTATGTTCCCGCCAGTATTGGAACACTGAAATGTACTCTGACGGTTCTTTTTCATTCAGAAACCGCACATTCTGCGGTTTTGGCGACAGTGTCGAGTCCTGTACCTGTGCCATAAGAGGCAGGGACAAACAGACTATAGCCACAATTGATACGATTCTTTTCATATTGCAGATAATTTAATAATGCTATTTTAGAAAATGGTCTTGATAAGACGAACAGTAACGGCTGGACAGATGATAAGTTTGGACATAAAGTTCACATAACCGCCCGTCTTACCAGGAATATCACTGACATCCTTTGTCAGATTCACGCCGTCGGGAGTGATCATCGAGGGAGTACCTCCCCAGAATATCGCACCGCCCGTAACGGCAAACTTCAGGTCTTCGCGCTTCTTGAGGATATTTCCCTCATAGCCAATGCCAAGATACGGTCTGAAAGCATTGGTCTTCACTGGAATATATATTTCTCCAGCCTCCCCTGGTGTCATCTTGTAAATATCACCAGTCTTCACCAAAACAGAGGTACCGTCGGCACTCGACACATCATGGTCGTATTGTCCCATCATGAAACCAGCAGTGCCATAAATGGGATTCTTGTTATAGGCACTGACGCACTGCAGCGTGGCAGCAGAGTTGCCGTCATGTTCGATCTTTGCTATCTGTGACGGTCCCCAGTAGAAACCTATCGTCACGTGGAGTTGATGATTGCCAGACAAGGGGAAAATATCCACAAGGAACTTGAAATTGTTTATCGTCAGCGTGCCAGTCATGTCGATATGATCCATCATGTCATAGCCCAACTGTTCGTACATCATATCCCTTACTTTAGTAAAATTGGACGATATACGATTGCCGTTCTCATTATATAGATGTGCTTTCTCGTTGCCGACCATCACCTCGGAGGTCAGTTTCTTCTTGAAAGGCGGCATGATCTCATACCCCATGCGCACCTGGGCAAACTCGCAGAGTGGAGAGGCCAATTCGATGCCGACACCCGTAGAGCCAACGGATAATGCCAGATCCAAATGCGAGAAAGTATTACCAGGATGCCAATACACGCCAGTGGCCTGTGTCAATTTCTTCCCAGTCTTGCCAACCTGCATGGCAGGGATATACTGTGCCGCGGCAGGGAGCATCATCAGGGCACCTGCCAGAAGAGCCAAATATCTTCTCTTTGCTGATCCTTTCATCTCTCTAACGTTTAGTTTAGTACTTCATACGCCAGCGCCCATCCCTATTGACCATCGGCACAACAATCTCCTCATTGGTTGAATCGCAGAAACAGAGCGTCAGGAACACATTGGTATAATGCAGTAAACTGTCCGTCTTGGCACGCACGATACGCACCTCGCGAATACCACCATGAGCAGTCTGCTGCTGGGCCATGAACTGGCGGTAATTGTCTAATAGTTGATCGTAGTAGGAAGGCAGACCTGCCTCCTCATGAATAGCCGGGTAATCGGGAACATCGACCCCTTCCAAAAAAGATTCAAACTCGTCATGAATCAGGTGATCGTAATAACCTTTCGCCGCCAGGGAAGCCATCTGCTCCGAAGTCGGTGAACCGCACCCTGCGAGTGCTAGTAGTCCTATGACACCTAATGATCTGAGTCCCATCACTTCTGTCTTATGAACACATTGATCGGAGAGCCCGTCAGCGTCCAGTTTTCCCGAATCTTATTCTCCAGGAAACGCTTATATGGCTCCTTGACATACTGTGGCAGGTTGGCATAGAACACAAAGGTCGGTATCTGCGTGTCGGGCACCTGCGCCACATATTTGATCTTGATATACTTTCCTTTCACAGAAGGAGGCGGATAGGCCTCTATCAGCGGAAGCATCACCTCGTTGAGTTTCGACGTACCGATCTTCGCCTTCCGGTGCAGGTACACCTCCTTGGCCGTCTCCAGCACTTTGAAGATACGCTGCTTTGTCACTGCAGAACCAAAGATGATAGGAAAATCAACAAACGGTGCCATACGCTCACGGATGGCATTGGTGAAGGTGTCTATGACAATCTGCGACTTGTCCTCCACCAGATCCCACTTGTTGACGACGACCACCAGTGACTTGTTGTTCTTCTGAATCAACTGGAAGATGTTCATATCCTGAGCCTCGATACCGCGAGTGGCATCAATCATCAGAATACAGACATCGGAATTCTCGATGGCACGGATGGAACGCATCACCGAATAGAACTCCAGATCCTCTGTCACCTTGTTCTTTCGTCGGATACCTGCCGTATCGACCAGGTAGAAATCGAAGCCGAACTTATCATAACGAGTGTAGATGCTGTCGCGTGTGGTACCGGCGATGTCCGTCACAATATGACGATCCTCGCCTATGAAAGCATTGATAATGCTCGACTTTCCCACATTCGGACGCCCCACGACCGCAAAGCGGGGAATACCCTCCTCTGCCTCGTCAGTCTTTTTCTCAGGCATCACCTCCAGAACTTTGTCAAGCAGATCACCCGTACCACTACCCGTAGCCGCACTGATAGGGTACGGATCACCCAAGCCAAGTTTATAGAACTCATACTGATCGTAGAGATCCTTGCCGTCATCTGCCTTATTGGCAACAAGCATCACGGGCAGTTTGGCACGGCGCAGAATCTGCGCCACGTCCATATCCAGGTCTGTCACACCGTTGGTGATGTCGCAGAGGAAAAGCACAAGGTCTGCCTCCTCCGTGGCGACAAGCACTTGTTTACGGATCTCTTCCTCAAATATATCATCAGAGTTCACCACCCAGCCGCCAGTATCGACGACAGAGAACTCCCGTCCGTTCCATTCGCACTTGCCATACTGACGGTCGCGCGTGGTACCTGCCTCATTGCTGACAATCGCCTGGCGGGTTTTCGTCAGACGGTTGAAAAGCGTCGATTTCCCCACGTTCGGGCGACCTACAATCGCTATTAAATTTGCCATAAATATCTATTTATTCAGACTCCTGATCATCTGGATTATTCCGGATTATAGCCGAATTGACTCAACTCCCGCTCAGAACTGCGCCAGTCCTTATCAACCTTCACAAAGGTCTCCAGGTAGATAGGCTTCTCAAAGAATTTCTCCAGTACCTTGCGGGCTTCTGTCGAAACCTTTTTCAGCGCCACGCCCTGATGACCGATGATAATACCCTTCTGCGACTCACGTTCGACATAGATGACTGCATTGATATGGATCCGTTTGTCGTCTTCCTTAAAGCGCTCCACGGCCACTTCCACACTGTAGGGGATCTCCTTATCATAGTAAAGGAGGATCTTCTCACGGATGATTTCCGAGACGAAAAAGCGGGCCGGCTTGTCGGTCAACTGATCCTTGTCAAAGAAAGCGGGGCTCTCAGGGAGCAGTTCTCCGATACGCTTCAAAAGAATATCCACGCCAAACTTGTTCTTTGCGGATATTGGTAGGATCTCAGCATTCGGCAGGAGGGTGTGCCAGCGCTCGACGATACTAGTCAATCTAGCCTGACTAGTAGTACCAGCAGAACTGGCATCTTTCGCAGAGTCTGCCAGTTCATCGATCTTATTGATCAGAAGGATTACGGGAATCTCCATCCGTTGCACTTTTTCCAGAAAGTCCATGTTCTTCTCTGGCTTCTCCACCACGTCGGTGACATAGAGCAGGATATCAGCATCCTGCAGGGCCGATTCTGAGAAAGCCAGCATGGATTCCTGGAGTTTGTAGTTCGGTTTCAACACACCTGGCGTGTCAGAGAAAACAATTTGCATCTCTGGCGTATTCACAATACCCATGATACGGTGACGGGTAGTCTGGGCCTTAAAGGTGGCAATAGAAATACGCTCACCAACCAATTGGTTCATGAGCGTACTCTTTCCTACGTTGGGATTTCCAACGATATTGACGAATCCTGCCTTATGCACGCTATTCACTGTTCACTCCCGTTATACGCCCATTTCAAATAAGACGCTCCGTGTACGAACCCGGCTCCAAAGGCGGTGAGAATCATGTTGTCACCTTTCCTGAGTCTGCTTTCATAGTCCCAGATAGCCAGCGGTATCGTGGCGGCACTCGTGTTACCATAGTGCTCGATGTTCACCATCACCTGCTCCATCGGAAGTTCAAGCCGCTTGGCCACCGCCTCAATGATGCGCATGTTGGCCTGATGGGGGACCACCCACTGGATGTTGTCCTTGTTCAGTCCGTTGCGCTCAGCAACCAGCACGCAGTCGTTACTCATGTTCGTCACTGCATAGCGGAACACCGTACGTCCTTCTTGATAAAGATAATGCAACCGATGATCAACGGTGAAATGAGACGGCGGACAGACGGAGCCACCTGCCTTCATGTGCAGGAAAGGCAGCCCTTTGCCATCTGTGCGAAGGTAGGAGTCCATCACACCGATATTCTGTTCCTCCGTAGCCTCCAGAAGTATGGCTGCAGCACCATCTCCGAAAAGCGGGCATGTCGAACGGTCTTTATAGTCGGTCACCGACGACATCTTGTCGGCACCGATAACGACCATCCGCTTATAGCGTCCGCTCTGGATCATCGCCGATGCTACGTCGAGCACATAGAGGAATCCACAGCAAGCACCCCAGAAGTCAAACGCGAACGCATTCTTCAGTCCGAGTTTACCCACTACGATGCTGGCCGTGGATGGGAACTTATAATCCGCCGTGGAAGTAGCTACGACAAGCGCATCAATGGTATCAGGATCCACACCAGTCTTCTGCAGCAACTGCTTGGCAGCCTTACGGGCCATATAACTGGTGCCAAGACCCTCTTCTGTGAGGATACGGCGCTCCTTGATACCGACACGCGTCATAATCCACTCATCATTGGTGTCCACCATCCTCGACAATTCCTCGTTCGTAAGGACGTAGTCAGGGACATAACCGCCAATGCCGGTGATTATCGCGTTAATTTTACTCATTATTCTGCTACTTCGTCTTCTTTCTTGATAGCCACCTTACCACGATAGTAGCCACATGTCGGGCATACAGTGTGATAAACGTAATATGCGCCACAGTTGGGACATACTGCAAGTGTGGGAACTACTGCCTTGTCGTGTGTACGACGCTTGGCCTGACGAGTGCTTGACTGTCTTCTTTTTGGATGTGCCATAATTACAAATTATTCTCTTAATTCTTAACTCTAGATTTTTAACTCTCTCAGTTTTTCCCATCGGGGGTCTGCGGACTGGTTGGACTCCTCATCGCTGCTTCGGTCAGCCGACAACTCTTCCAGAGTTTGCGTCATGGCAAGGTTGCACTTGCCAGGTGCATGCACATGCCTGATGGGTATAACCAGCATAACAAACTCATAGATGAACCATGAGATGTCGAGTATTCCTTCGTCCTCGGGCACCACGATGATATCATCTTCCTCTGAGTAAGTGCTCCCGTACTTAACAATAAGGCGGTTGTCGGCCTCCACCGGCTGCTCCATATCGTCCAGACAACGGTCGCATGGTACGATGACATGGCCTACGGTATGAAACAGGATTTCGAAAAAGCCGGTAACCTTGCGTATAGACACCGACACGTGCAAAGAACCCTGTCTGACCTCAGCACCCTCCAAAGCCTCAAAGAAATCATTACCCAAATTGAACTCCAAGGATGTCTCCTCTTCCTTCAAACCTTTCAGGTCAATCTCCAGAAACTCCAGACTATTCATCATAACGGGTTGCAAAGTTACAAACTTTTTTTTATTTATCAGGCTCTCATTTGGTTTTTTTATCATTTTACCGCAAAATCCGTCATTGCCAACAGGTTATATTACACAAAAGGAGGGCACTATGTGCAATAATCCGCTTCCTGTGACGTTATAATTGTATGCAGTGGACAGACAGAATCAGACAAGTAAAAATCATCCTTGTGACAGCGGCGGTCGTCATCGCCGTCACCTCACTGCTGGTCTCCCACTATCTCGTGAAGGACCTCTCCCGGGAGGAGCAGAAGAAGATGGAGACATGGGCACAGGCCCTGCATGCCCTGAACCATGCCGATGAACATACAGACTTGACACTGGTACTCGAAGTGATCCAGGGCAACACCACTATTCCCGTCATCGTGCTTGACTCCACCAGACGAGTGAATGACTACCGCAACATCGCCATCAACGCCAAGAACGCCACTGACTCTGAGGCATACGTCACCAGATATGGACAGCAACTCTACGACGACGGCCGCTATATCAGGATTGACCTCGGCGACCCGGACTCCTCAGTTGTCAGTGACTACCAACTGGTATGCTATGACGAGTCGCTATTGCTGAAACGACTCTCTCAGTACCCTTATTGGCAACTGGGCATCGTCATGATCTTTGTCGTCGTAGCCATCTTTGCCCTGCTTTCCTCCAAGAAGGCGGAACAGAACAAAGTCTGGGTAGGGCTCTCGAAGGAGACTGCCCATCAACTTGGTACACCGATCTCCAGTCTGATGGCATGGGTGGAGATCCTCAAGGAGAACTATCCCGACGACGAACTGATTCCTGAGATGGCCAAGGATGTAAACCGCCTGGAGCGTATTGCCGAACGGTTCTCAAAGATCGGATCACTCCCAGAACCTAAGGAGGGAGTGATGAACGAAGTTCTGGAACATGTGGTAGAATATATGCGCCGCCGCACTTCGAATAAAGTGGAAATGATTTGCCAGATGCCTGATCATGATGTCAAGGTACTAATGAATGCCTCACTGTTCGAGTGGGTCATTGAGAACCTGTGCAAGAATGCCGTAGATGCGATGGAGGGCAGCGGCAGAATATTACTCACTCTGCTGGAAGAGGAACGACGGGTGGTCATCGAGGTATCCGACACAGGGAAAGGCATCCGCAAGAAAGACCTCAAGAACGTTTTCACACCAGGCTTCACGACAAAACAACGCGGCTGGGGCCTCGGCCTGTCACTCGCGAAACGCATTGTGGAAGAGTATCATAAAGGCAGCATCTTCGTAAAGTCATCTGAACTCGGCAAGGGCACCGTCTTCCGGATAGAACTCCACCGCACCAACTGATTCCCTGTAGTGGCAACAGCAAAAGAAGAGGTGGATAAACCTATTTCAGGGTACCTGAGAACGAGGGGTATCTAATGAAATTTTCTCAATGCTTTGGGAAAATTACTCAATAAGTATTTTGCAATAGTCATTGAGTATTTCCCGAAAGTCACTGCCGCTTGACTGCCCCCCAAGGTATTCTGACTCCCCTCCTGAGACAGGAGGGGTGCCTGTCAGGGCGGGGTGGTCTGCACCACCAACTCATTTTAGGTTTATCCTGACTCCGGGATTTTCGGCAAACGTATTGTTTTATTTTGTATCTTTGCCGCGCAAATACAATTAGGTATGGAAAGAACGAAGATCATCAGACGGCGTCTCAATGGACAGTGGACAGTAATGGACAGTCATTTTCTCAAAAGCCTCACGGGTACTGCGCGCGCATGCGGTACGCGTGATAAGTCTTGTAATTTTACTGTCCATTACTGTCCACTGTCCAGATACAAACAGATCTCAGTGACGCCAGTGACACCAGTGACGCAGGATTTCCTAAAAGTCTCACGGGTACTGCGCACACGCATAATGCGC
>JAFRMM010000208.1 GCA_017430675.1 Prevotella sp. | reverse complement strand
GGTTGACAGACAGGCACTTGGTCCCGAGGAACTGACGAAATACTATGCGGCGTGGATGCATGTCTGCGGCGAGATCGGTTCCTACTCCCAGCAGTACGATGAGCGTTGGAACTACTACCACTTGCAGGACAGTTACCGTGACTCGGTGCTCGCCGTGGCGGAGGAGGGCAGCGAGGAATACCTGCACCTGAAGATGGATGTGCTCAATGCCAGAAAGCAGTATCAGGATGCGCTCCATGTCAGTGACAGATGGCTGAGAAAGGTCGCCGACGGCACGCACGAGAATGCCTTTGCCACCTTCTACCGCTCAGTGGTCTATGAAAAACTGAACAACGGCCACAGCCAGCGCTACTGGTTGGGTAAGTCTGCCCTCGACGACATCAAGTGTGCCGTCTATGACCAGGCCTCGCTCTTTATGCTTGCAGAGCGCTTGTGTGAGGACGGCGACTATGAACGGGCATATCGTTATGTCCGTTTCTGTGAGGCTTGTAACATGGCGTTCTCGCCCCAGTTGCGTAACTATCAGGTGCGTTATGTGGCTAACGTCCTGGAAGCCATCCATCAGAATGATCAGGCCCGCTATTCGCGCCTCCTGACCATTGCCTGCATGGGGGCGCTGTTGCTCCTGGGAGTGATAGTCTGGCTCCTTCTCCGTCAGCGCCGCAGGGCATAATTGCACAGGAACCTCCTTTGGGGGTAGTCAAAGCGGCAGTGACTTTCGGAAATTACTCAATGACTATTGCAAAATAGTTATTGAGTAATTTTTCTAAAGCATTGAGTAATTTTCAAAAAGTACTGTTATAAGACCAGACGGCCTATCTGATAGACGAGGGCAGAGGCTGCCCAGGCGACGACGGTGGTATAGACAGCGGCGAAGAGCGCCCAGCGCCAGGAGCCCGTCTCGTTCTTGATGGCAGCGATGGTGGCGATACAGGGGAAGTAGAGCAATATAAATATAAGGTACGCGTAGGCGATGAGCGGCGTGATGCCCTCACGGAGCATCAACTGGCGCAGGTGGGTATAGCGCTCGTTGTCGTCGCTGAACTCCTCGTCATCACCGAAGGAGTCGTCGCCAGAATAGAGCACACCGATGGTGGAGGCCACGATCTCCTTGGCACCAACACCTGCCAGCAGCGACACGTCGAGTTTCCAGTTGAAGCCCTGCGGCGTGAAGACGGGCTCGATGGTCTTGCCCATGCGGCCCAGGTAACTCTGCTCCTGTTGCTGTTGTTGGGTGAGTGCGTCGTTATGGGGGAAGTACTCGAGTGCCCAGACGATGATCGAGGCCACGAGGATGATGCCGCCCATCTTCTTCAGGTATTCCTTGCCCTTCTCCCACGTATGGCGCCAGATAGCCGTGGGCGTCGGCCAGCGGTAGGGCGGCAGTTCCATCACGAAGGGGGTGTCCTCACCCTTGATGACCAGCGACGAGAATATCTTACTGATGATCACCGACATGGCGATGCCTATCGCATAGAGCGACAGTAGCACCCACGAGCGGTACTGCAGCGAGAAGAACGTGCCCGCGATCATGATATAGATGGGAAGGCGCGCCGAGCACGACATGAACGGCAGGATCATCATCGTGATGATACGCGAGCGGCGGCTCTCGATGGTGCGCGTGGCCATCACGGCTGGCACGTTGCAGCCGAAACCCATGATCAGGGGGATGAACGACTTGCCGTGGAGCCCCATCTTGTGCATCAGTTTGTCCATGATGAAGGCGGCGCGTGCCATGTAGCCCGAGTCCTCCATCAGTGAGATGAAGAAATAGAGGATGAGGATCTGCGGCAGGAAGACGATGACACTGCCCACACCGCCGATGACACCATCGACGAGCATCGCCTTCAGCGGGCCCTCGGGCATCGTGGCACTGATCTTGTCGCCCGTCCATCCCACCAACCACTCGATCCAGTCCATCGGGTACTGTCCTAAAGAGAAGGTGGTCTCGAACATCACGTAGAGCAGCAGGAAGAAGATGGGGAAGCCAATGTACTTATGAGAGAGCACACCGTCGATGAGATGGGTGGTCTTGTAAGTGTCTTCCTTCGTACCTGTCTTGAACTTCGCCTCTTTCAGTGCACCGTTGATGAAGCCGTACTTGGCATCCATGATGGCCGTCTCGGAGTCGTTGCCCGTCTCCTCCTTCACACGGGCAGAGGCCTTGTCGCGGGCATTCGTCAGGTCGTGGAAGTCTTGCATGCGCTGCTCGCCCGCCATGTGCTTGCCCAGGTAGTCGAGCACCTGGGAATCGTGCTCCAGCAGTTTCAGGGCCAGATAACGGGTAGAGTAGTGCTGGGTGATATGCTCGTCGGCCTTCAGGTATTTCTGGATATGGCTGATGCCGTCCTCGATCTCGTGGCCGTAGTTGATGTGCAGGTGGCGGAAGTGCTTGCTGGTACCCTCATACACCTGGATGACGGCGCGGAAGAGTTCCTTCACGCCCGTACCGTTCTTAAACGACGTGGGGATCATCGGCATACCGAAGAGGTGGCTCAGTGTCTCGATATCCACCTTGTCACCGCGCCGCTCGAACTCGTCGTACATGTTCAGCGCGCATACCATGCGGATGTTCATATCCACGAGTTGGGTGGTGAGGTAGAGGTTGCGCTCCAGGTTGGAGGCGTCGATGATGTTGATGACCACGTCGGGCATCTTCTCCGTCAGGTGCTCACGGACGAACAGTTCCTCAGGGGAATAACAGGAGAGGGAATAGGTACCTGGCAGGTCTGTCAGGTTGAACTCATAACCGAAGAAGGAGGCGTGGGCCTCGGTGGCATCGACGGTGACGCCTGAGTAGTTGCCCACATGGCCGTGGGCGCCCGAGGCGTAGTTGAAGAGCGAGGTCTTGCCGCAGTTAGGATTACCCACCAGCGCCACGTTGATCGTGCGGCGCTCCTTCATGGCGATATGCTGCAGGAAATCGTCCTGATGGTCTTCGATGAGAATAGCGGATGAAGTCGGCTCCTGCTCTTGTTGGCGAGCCTCCTCCTCGGTGAGCACTTCGATCATATCGGCCTCCTGATGGCGGAGCGATACTTCATAGCCCATCAGTTTGTATTTCACGGGATCCTGCAGGGGCGCGTTCAGAAGCACCTCCACCTTCTTGCCCTTGATGAATCCCATCTCGATGATGCGCTTACGGAAGCCACCATGGCCATGTACCTTTACGATTACGCCGCTTTCGCCTGTCTTCAGTTCTGAGAGTTTCATATCCTTCTAATTTTTCGGCAAAGATACATTAAAAAGGCCTGCAACCCAGTTGCAACAAATTGTTCCTGAGTGAAAATACCTACAAATGGGGATGGCTTACCCCTCTGTGTCGAAGTAATGCTCCAATTCAGTCTTGGCACTACCGTTCTCGTTGGGAAGATCCCTGATGATCTGTCCTTTCTCCAGCAGGGCGATGCGGGTGGAGATGTCGATGGTGTGAGCCAGATTATGGCTCGATACGAGGATGGTGGCACCCGTCTCCTTGTTGTATTCCGTCAGCACATGCTTCAGGACGTTCTGGCTGGAGGGATCGAGGAAGTTAAAGGGTTCGTCGAGGATCACCAGTTTCGGACGGTTGAAGAGGGCTGAGATGATACCCACCTTCTGCTTGTTACCCGCTGAGAGGTTGCGGATCAGTTTCTTCTGACCGAAGATCTCACCAGCAGCCAGACGCTCAAAGTCCTTCAGCCGTTCATCGACCTGCTCCTGGGTCATATTCGTAATCTTGCCAATGAAGGCGAAGTACTCCTCGGGGGTGAGGAAGTCAATGAGGAATCCCTCGTCGATATAGGCACCTGTCGTGGCTTTCCATTTCTCAGACTGGGCAGGATTGATGCCGTCGAGCATCACTTCCCCCTCGTCGGGTTTCAGCAGGTCGAGGAGCATGCGGAACAGGGTTGTCTTTCCTGCACCGTTATTGCCTACTAAACCGAGGATATCCCCGTCGTTGATCGTGAACGAGGGGATATCACTGGCTAACGTCTCACCAAATGCCTTCTTCAGATTGCTGATAGATATCATAATTATTATTTTTTTAGGATTACCTAGGATAGCCTAGGATGGCCTAGGTTCTCCTAGGATGGCCTAGGTTCTCCTAGGAATTTACACTATCCCTTTGCCGTGGCAGTTCTTGAACTTCTTACCAGAGCCGCAGGGGCATGGATCGTTGCGGCCTGGTAACTTATCCTTGATGATCGGCGTGCGGGGCTGCTGGCCACGGGTATCCTGTGCTGCGGCGGCTGCCTGGTTGGGATCCGTCAGTTGTTCCTCGCCGATGTTCTGCTTCGACTCCGTATATTGCTGGCGCTGGGTACGCTGCTCGGGAGCGGCCTCCTGTACCTGTTGTACCTCAGGTATCTGGGCACGGGTGAGGATGGAGGTGATACGGTTGTACATCTCGTTGATCATCGCATCCCAGACCTTGGCACTCTCCAGTTTGAAGATCAGCAACGGATCTTTCTGCTCATAACTGGCGTTCTGTACGGAGTGCTTCAGTTCGTCGAGTTGGCGCAGGTTCTCCTTCCAGGAGTCATCGATGATATGGAGGAGGATGCTCTTCTCAAACTCCTTCACGATGGATTTGCATTCTGTCTCGTAAGCCTCCTTCAAGTTGCAGGGGATATTGTACATCTTACGGCCATCCGTCACAGGCACCATGATACGCTCATACATCTGGCCCTGGTTCTCATACACCTGCTTGATGATGGGCTGAGCCACGGCCTGGATACGCTCTGTACGACGGTTGAAGTTGCCGATGGCAGCCTGGAAGGCATTCTCTGTCAGCACGTCGTGCGGCTGGTTGATGAACTCCTCGCTGCTGAAAGGCACTTCCATCGACAGCACGTGCAGGAATTCCTCCTTGCAGCCTTGGTAGTCGTTGTTCTCGATGATGTTCACCACTCTGTCCCAGATGATATTGGCGATATCCATACCGATACGCTCACCCATCAGGGCATGACGGCGCTTCTCATAGATCACGGTACGCTGCTTGTTCATCACATCATCGTACTCTATCAGGCGCTTACGGATACCGAAGTTGTTCTCCTCTACCTTCTTCTGGGCGCGCTCGATGCTCTTCGAGATCATCGGACTCTCAATCATCTCTCCGTCCTTGAAGCCCAGGCGGTCCATCACTGAGGCGATTCGCTCAGAGGCGAACAGTCGCATCAGTTTGTCCTCCAGGGATACGAAGAACACGGAGGATCCCGGGTCACCCTGACGACCAGAACGACCACGCAACTGTCTATCCACGCGACGGCTCTCATGGCGCTCCGTACCGATGATGGCGAGACCGCCGGCCTCTCTCACCTCAGGTGAGAGTTTGATATCAGTACCACGACCTGCCATGTTGGTGGCGATGGTAACGGCACCCTTGCCATTGGTGCTCTGACCAGCGAGGGCCACGATGTCGGCTTCCTTCTGGTGCAACTTGGCATTCAGCACCTGGTGGGGGATGCCCTCACGCTTGCCCGTCTCAGGATTCACGTACATATCGAGCATACGGCTGAGCAACTCGGAGATCTCCACGGAGGTGGTACCGATCAGGGTAGGACGCCCTGCGTCGCGCATCCTCACTATCTCCTCGATGACGGCACGGTATTTCTCACGGGCTGTCTTATATACACGGTCATCCTGGTCATTGCGGATCACGGGACGGTTCGTGGGGATCTCCACCACGTCGAGTTTGTAAATATCCCAGAACTCACCAGCCTCCGTGGAAGCCGTACCCGTCATACCAGCCAGTTTGTGGTACATACGGAAGTAATTCTGCAGGGTGATGGTGGCGAAGGTCTGCGTGGCGGCCTCCACCTTCACGTGCTCCTTGGCCTCCACGGCCTGGTGCAGACCGTCGCTCCAGCGGCGGCCTTCCATGATACGGCCTGTCTGCTCATCCACAATCTTCACCTCACCGTCGATCACGACATACTCGTCATCCTTATTAAACATACAGTAGGCTTTCAGCAGTTGCTGCAGGGTGTGGACGCGCTCGCTCTGTACGGCATAGTGGTTGAGCAACTCGTCTTTCTTGTCGAGACGCTCCTGATCGCTGAGATCTGTCTCAGCCTCTAAGGCAGAAAGTTCGGACGTGATGTCTGGCAGCACGAAGAGTTCGGCATCATTCACCTGTTTGGCGAGCCAAGCCGTACCCTTGTCTGTCAGGTCACAGGAGTTCAACTTCTCATCGACCACGAAATACAGGGGCTCCACGCACTCCGGCATACGGCGGTTGTTGTTCTCCATGTAGATGTTCTCCGTGTTCTGCATACCGCTCTTAATACCCTCCTCGGAGAGAAACTTGATGAGCGGCTTGTTCTTCGGCATGGCCTTGTGGGAACGGTAAAGCGACAGGAAGCCGGCATCGAGTTTCTCCTGACCTTCCTTCTTGTTGCCGGCCTCGATCATCTTGTTACCTTCACCAATCAGGTTCTTGGCGTCTGCCAGATACTGGGTGGCAAGTTGTTTCTGCACACCCACCAGTCTCTCCACCAGCGGCTGGTATTCCTCAAACATCTGATCGTCGCCCTTAGGCACAGGACCGGAGATGATAAGCGGTGTACGGGCATCATCAATCAACACGGAGTCAACCTCATCGACGATGGCGTAGTTGTGACTGCGCTGTACGAGGTCCTGTGGCGAGATAGCCATGTTGTCACGCAGGTAGTCGAAACCGAACTCATTGTTCGTACCGAAGGTGATATCGGCCTGGTAGGCCTTGCGACGAGCCTCTGAGTTGGGCTGGTGCTTGTCAATACAATCGACGCTCAGACCATGGAACATGTATAGTGGCCCCATCCACTCGGAGTCACGCTTGGCCAGATAGTCGTTCACGGTCACCACGTGGACACCGTTACCCGTCAGTGCGTTGAGGAAGACGGGTAGGGTAGCCACGAGGGTCTTACCTTCACCCGTTGCCATCTCGGCAATCTTACCCTGATGCAGGACGACACCGCCAAACAACTGTACGTCGTAGTGGATCATCTCCCATTTCAGGTCGTTACCACCGGCTGTCCAGTGGTTATGGTAGATGGCCTTGTCGCCGTCGATGGTGATGAAGTCCTTCTTGGGATCACCTGCCAGTTCACGGTCGAAATCCGTGGCGGTGACGATCGTCTCCTCGTTCTCTGCGAAACGCCTGGCGGTCTCCTTCACGATGGCAAAGACTTCTGGCATCACTTCGTCGAGGGCTTTCTCATAGATGTCGAGTACTTCCTTCTCGATCTTGTCGATCTGTTCAAAGATGCTGGCACGCTCATCAATGGGGGTATTTTCAATCGTGGCCTTCAGGGCTTCGATCTTGGCCTTCTGTTCCTTGGCAGACCCCTGCACCTGTACCTGAAGTTCTTTGGTACGCTGGCGGAGCGCATCATTGTCCAACGATGCCACTTTGGCAGTGGCGGCCTTGGCCTGTTCTACAAATGGTTGGATGAGTTTCATGTCGCGGGTGGATTTATCACCAAACAGCGACTTGAGGATCTTGTTAAAATTCATATTGTTATCTTACTTTTTTTGTCAATTGAATACTATGTATTTGAAAATCGGGTGCAAAGTTACTCAAAATTATTCAATTTCTCGTGGAAACTCCCAAAAATAATTGTAACCGCCCCCAAAAAGCACAGAATATGTTCTGTCTGTTTGGAAGAATTCAGAACAATGGTTCTGCCGAACAGGCGTTGGGAGCCCTGATACGGATAGTCTTAGCAATGGTGGGGGCTATCCTGTCAGTAGTGACGGGCAATTGTACGCGTGTGGCGGGAATGTCTGCTCCATAGATGATAATGGGGAATACCGGGGCAGAGGCCTGTGACAATCTGTCATAGTTGGTGTCCTCGTTCTGCAGGTGCCATCCTGGTGCCACTTCGATGAGAATGTCACCGTTGCGCTGTGCATGATAACTGTTGCGGATCTTGGAGAACAGATCGTTAGAGCCGTTGAGCAACTGCAGACTGGTATGTACATTCCTCACGCCCGACATCTGGGCGATGAACTCCTGAGCACGCTGGGAAGCATCCGTCAGACTGATACGCTTGGACTCCAACAGCCGATGATTGAGGAACAACTGGTTGTCGTAGCAGGTCTCCACGTAGCGTCCTTGTCCCCAGATGGCACCAAAGTACATGTTCAGCAGATTGGCCGCCCTGTTGACATAGAAAGTGCCGGTGGGAATGCGGTACTGCGTATAGTCTATGCCGTCTGGGTCGCTGTAGCCTGTGCTGGTGACGACGAAAAGAACCTGTTCCTTGCCGATCCTGCTTTCCAGGCGCGCTATCAGACTATCCAAGTCCCTGTCAAGACGGACATAGGTGTCTTCAAGTTCTTTCTGACATGCTGTGATGGGCTTGTGGTCAAATGGGCCTGCATAGTAGGTCAGGCACAGGAGATCAGTAGCATCGTCCGTACCCATGTCCTGCTCACTGACACAGGCTAAAGCCAGTTCGGTAATGTCAGCATTTATCAAACCAGAAGTCTGGTATTCCTGATAGCGTCTGTTGCTTTTGAAGATATGTCGGAAGTCAGGCTTTTGTTGCTGGATCAGCGGTAGCCATTCCTTCTTCTTGTTCTTTTTTCTGTTATTTCTTAATTCGCTGAAAGACAATAGCCATTGTGGTGTAACACTCGAGTAATACTGTGATGTTTTCCACTGGCCAGTCTTCTCATCCATCCAGACGGCTCCGTCGGCGGCATGACCTGCCGACAGGATGGCCATGTCTTGGAAGGGCGCAATGGCAAATATTTTCGCACTGCCCTGTGTGGCGATTTTCAGTTCATCTCCCAGAGAGGATACAGCCAACTGCACGGGTGATGGTACACCAGTCTGCATGGGATCCTCCGTGCATCGGACGGGTCTCAGACTGTTTCTGTCGAGCCACTGTTCGCCGATGATACTGTGATAGGAGGGGGTGGTGCCTGTGATAACCGTTGATTCGGCAGAGGCCTTGTCAGGATTGACGAAAGGATATGAGGCATTCTCATAGACCAGTCCCTGCGCCAGCAGTTTCCTGAAACCGTTAGCACCATAGTTGGGGGCAAAGGTCTCCAGATAGTCACTGCGCAACTGGTCGATGGTGATATTCACCACCAACTTTGGCACCTGTCTGGTTCCGTGTTGTGCTTGTGCCTCGATATGCCATCCCAGTACAGCAAGCAGGGTAATGGACAGATAACTATTCCTCACGCCTTGTATTTCAAGTTAATCAGTACTCTTAACAGCAAACATAGTGCCACAATCATCATCCCTTCTGCATAATGCTGGAAAATACCTCCCAGCAGGAAGAGCACTGTCATGATAAGGAGCACTTTCCACCAGCGGACTGCCCGCCTTCTCAGGACGGCAGGGATGAAGAAGAGCGGTATCGGGTTCAGTAGCAGGATCTGCAGGTTCGTACTGGTGGTCGGATGTTGGGAGAAGAGCATGACGAACAGTACACAGCCCGCCAGTCCCTGCAAGAGCATAAGTAATGCGTCCCAGTACTTAAAGGTTTTCATGCGCTTCCATTCCCATCCGATGAAGATCAGTGAGATCAACAGCAGCAATATTGCGCATTCCATCGGCGTTAGCGGGAAATCCTTTTCGATCACCTGTACCCCTGGTGGCACCAGTATCCTGCGTTCTTTGACGATTGGACGGTATTCGCCATTGGCATAGATTTGTGCCCTGTCAAAATCGTACATTAAGTTCTCTGGCAGGAACTCCTGTTCGCGTAGATTTGTCTCCAGATCCGCCCTGACGCCCAATAGCATGTCATTCCCGAATGCAGCCCAGGGATGATTCCTGGCACACTCGTGAACCATGTCCCTGTAAGACGGTGTATAGTCTTCACGCTGGGCGTATTCCACGTTTCCGTTGATACACTTCTCTATGATATCCCTGGGACGGGTGGAACAGTTATCGTAGAAGTAATTATAGCGATAGACCTTGTTTGCTGGTTCCAGATTCTCTGCGAGTGCATTTTTCAGCGCGCGTTTCTCGTCATTGGTCAGGTTGAGCACCTGTTCCATGACACTGCTTCCCCATTGCTGATAGTAGGGCCAGAAATGACCAAACGGAACTGCTGCCAGTTCATAGTCGGTCAGGCCGAATACGAATCTCAGGACAAAATAAGGCTTACCGAAACTGAACATGCCCCAATTAAATACCCAGTCTTCCGAACCGGCTCCAGGACACTGTTTACACAGATTGTGCCATCTGATAGCCGAATGACCATACAGGCTGTATATTTCTTCGTGGGGAGAACAGGTGATGAGGCTCACCTCCACAGAGTCCATGGGATCGAAATGAAGCCCAGTAGAGTCGGCAATGCTATATACGGGTATCGCGTCGTTTTGTGAGAACGCTGGACTTATACTGCTGGTTACCAGTAAAATAACAGCAGTTGCAAACCTCTTAATATTCTTTTTTATTTGTTTCACGATGCAAAAATAACTTATATTTTTGAGTAAAAAGCGAATACTTCGGTTTTTTTTTGATAATTTTGCACGCTGAAATGAATTCCTATAGAAACAGTAGTCGAAACATGAATAGATTTCTAAGTTGTCTGCTCTTCTCTGTCATGACGACAATGGGTGCTTATGCGCAGAGTGGTACCAACTCTCCCTATAGTCAGTATGGTCTTGGTGATCTCGCTGATCAAAGTGTGGGTTTCAATAAAGGTATGGGTGGCGTAGGACTGGCTCTGCGCAAGGGAAACGAGGTCAATCCCCTCAATCCTGCATCTTATTCCTCCGTTGATTCGCTGACAATGATCTTCGATGCCGGACTATCCGGACAGATCACGCATTATAATGAGAATGGTACGACGATGAATGCCAAGGGCGGTGGTTTCGACTATGTGACGGGTCTCTTCAGAGTATTTAGGAACGTGGGTGTGTCCGTGGGCATCATGCCTTTCTCCAACATCGGCTACAGTTATTCCTCATCTACCAAACTGACGGAGGTGGATACCACGGTGCCTGTCAAGTACGAAGGTAAAGGCGGACTGCACCAACTCTTCATAGGTGCAGGATGGAGGATCCTCAAACCCTTGTCGCTTGGTTTTAACTTCTCCTACCTCTGGGGGGAATACGAACGGAGCGTCACCAGTACGAACACCTCCATCAATGTGCTGAGCAGACAGTACACCGCTTCCATCAACAGTTGGAAACTCGACGTGGGTCTGCAGTATGACCAGCCCATCAGTAAGACGGACTTCATCACGGTGGGTGCCACATATACCCCGGGACATAGCCTGAAGGCTGATCCCACCTGTCTGGTTGTCAGCAAGAATACGTCTATTGGAAAGTCTGACACCACCTCGTATGTCATCAGCAATGGGTTGGATCTCCCGACAAGTTGGGGTGTGGGCCTTGCCTACCGTCATGGATCCTCTTTGCGTGTGGGGGCTGATTTCCTGTCGCAGAAATGGGGCTCTTTGGCATATCCGACGGTGAATGAGGCCAACAACTATGTCATGAAGGAAGGACTGCTGAAGGACAGTTATAAGTTGAATGCCGGACTTGAATGGGTGCCGAATCCCATGGGCAATAAGTTGTATCACCATTTGCGCTATCGTATCGGCGGCGGCTACAGCACACCTTATTATTATATTAACGGGAAGGACGGTCCCAAGGACATCCACCTCAGTATCGGCTTGGGTATTCCCATTGCCAATTTCTACAACAACCGTTCCATCTTGAATATCAGTGCCCAGTGGCAGCGCCGCTCAGCAGACAACCTCATCACGGAGAATACGTTTCTCTTCAATATAGGTCTGACGTTCAATGAACGCTGGTTTGCCAAGTGGAAGATCGAATAGGAGTGAAGGGTGATGAGCGAAAAGTTCAGGACTGATGGAAAAGGAATGTGGTGGCGGATGTCTCTGCTACTGCTTTTCGCTTTTCATTGCTCGCTTCTCACTTCCTGCTCCGAGGTGCAGGAGCATACCGCTCCGCCCATCTACGACCGCGATTCCGTGTCGATGATGACCTCCTATGGGGTTAATACGCTGATCAGTGACTCTGGTGTCATCAAGTACCGTATTGTCACGGAGCGGTGGGACGTGAATACGGTTAGGGTTCCCTCTCGCTGGACCTTTGAGAAAGGCGTATTCTTCGAGCAGTTCGATGAGAAGTTCCATGTGCAGGCCTATATCCAGGCAGACACGGCGTGGTATTACGACCAGAAGAAACTATGGCATCTCCGTGGACGCGTGCGCATCCGTAATATCAACGGTCTGATCTACCAGAGCGAGGAACTCTTCTGGGACGGGATGAAGCATGAACTCTACTCCAATGTCTATTCGAAGGTGACCACTCCCGAGCGCTCCATGGAAGGTACTTACTTCCTCAGCGACGAGCAGATGCGCCACTATACCGTCACGAATTCCAAGGGCTCGTTTGAACGGGAGGACATGACGGGAGAGTCGAAGGAGGAAGAGCAGAAGCCCAAGAATCCTGCGGACACCGTGAAGCAGATGCCGCCGATCCTCCGTCCGCAGACGCAGAAGCATAGGAAGATTTAGACTCTAATGACATAAACCACTCAAGGAATGACTTCACTCATCATAGGCTTACTCGTCACGATGCTCTTCTCCGCCTTCTTCTCAGGCATGGAGATCGCCTTCGTGTCGAGCAACAGGCTGCGGGCGGAGATGGACCGTGAGAAGGACGGTCTGTCGCAGAAGGCCATCGCCGTCTTCTATCAGCATCCGCACAACTTCGTCTCGACGATGCTCGTGGGCAACAATATCGCCCTCGTCATCTATGGCATCCTCTTTGCCAAGATCTTCGACGCCACGCTCTTCTATCCGCTCAGCGACGGCATGAGGGTGACGGCTGACACGTTACTGTCAACACTGGTGGTCCTGTTCACGGGCGAGTTCCTGCCGAAGACCATCTTCAAGAACAATCCCAACACGATGCTCACCTTCTTCGCCATACCGGCCTACCTGTGCTATGTGGTGCTCTATCCCGTCTCCCGCTTTGCCACCCTGCTCTCCAAGGGACTGCTTCGGATCATCGGCGTGCGCATGAACAAGGAGGACGAGGACAAGGAGTTTACGAAGGTCGATCTCGACTACCTCGTGCAGACCAGCATCGACAATGCTGACAATGAGGATGAGATCGGTGAGGAGGTGAAGATCTTCCAGAACGCCCTTGACTTCTCCGAGACCAAGGTGCGCGACTGTATGGTGCCCCGTACGGAGATCGATGCCGTGGAGGATACGGCCACCATCGAGCAACTCAAGCAGACCTTCATCGAGAGCGGTCACAGCAAGATCATCGTCTATCATGAGGATATCGATCATGTCATGGGATATATCCATTCCTCCGATATGTTCCGTCTCGATTCCAAGACGGTAGATGGCTCCACCATCTCCAGTATCCATACCCAACTTGTCAGGACCATGTCATTCGTGCCAGAGACCATGCTGGCTTCCAAACTGATGCAGATGCTGATGCAGCAGAAGCGCTCCCTGGCCATTGTCGTCGATGAGTTCGGAGGCACGAGCGGTCTAGTGTCGCTGGAGGACATCATGGAGGAGATCACGGGCGAGATCGAGGATGAGCATGACAACTCCAGGCATGTGGCCAAGCAGACGGGTGACCATGAGTATGTGCTCTCTGCCCGTCTGGAGATCGGGAAGATCAACGAGGAGTTCGGGCTCTCGCTTCCCGAGAGTGACGAATATATGACACTCGGCGGTCTCATCCTGCATGAATACCAGTCGTTCCCCAAACTCAACGAGATCGTGAAAATAGGGGAGTTCGAGTTCAAAATACTGAAGAATACGGCGACAAAAATAGAACTTGTACGCCTTAAGGTCACTGAATGAGCGTTTTTTTCCACGGAAATTTGCTCAATTCATTCCTTTTTAGTAATTTTGCACGCGTTTTATGGAAATAAAGTAAAAAATAATAATAACAAACAAAATGGCAGCATTAGGAAAAATCAGAAAAAGAGGCGTCACACTGGTGATCATCATCGGTCTGGGCCTTTTCGCCTTTATTGCTGAGGAGGCATTCCGTTCTTGTGAAGCAACCAAGAACCAGCAGCGTCAGCAGATCGGCGAGGTGTTAGGAAACAAGATCAACGTGCAGGAGTATCAGGCACTCGTGGATGAGTACCAGGATGTGCTGAAGATGACCAATGGCATCGACAACCTCACGGAAGAGCAGATGAACAGTATCAAGGACGAGGTATGGAACTCGTATGTCAATGAGCAGATCATCCAGGCCGAGTGCAAGAAGGTGGGTCTGACAGTGACCGACGAGGAACTGCAGAACATGATGAAGGAGGGTACCAACCCCATGCTGACGCGCTCGCCGTTTGTGAATCAGCAGACGGGACGCTTCGACGTGACCATGCTCACCAAGTTCCTCGACGACTATAAGAAGAACGTCACCAACCCGCAACTCTCCGAGTCCTACCAGAAGATCTACAAGTACTGGCAGTTCATCGAGAAGCAACTCCGTCAGCAGACACTGGCACAGAAGTACCAGGCACTGGTTGCCAACGGTCTGCTCTCCAACCCCGTGTCGGCCAAGATGGCCTTCGAGGGTCAGAATCAGGAGAGCGATATCGAACTGGCCTCCGTTCCTTATGCCAGCATCAACGACAACGACGTGAAGGTGGAGGACAAGGATCTCAAGGCTAAGTATGACGAGCAGAAGGAGATGTACAAGCAGACCGTGGAGACACGCAATATCAAGTATGTCGATTTCCAGGTCTTGGCATCTGCTGCCGACCGTGGCGTCCTGATGCAGACCATGCAGGATGCCTCCAACAAACTCCAGAGCGGTGCCAACCCCGCCGAGGTGGTCCGCAAGGCCCAGTCGCAGTTCCCCTACACGGGAATCGCTGCTACCAAGCGCGCCTATCCCTCTGACATCGCCGCCAAGATCGACTCCATGTCAGTCGGTCAGACCACCGCTCCTTTCGAGACGAAGTCTGACAACACGCTCAACGTCGTGAAACTCATCTCCAAGAGTCAGATGCCCGACAGTATCGAGTATCGTCAGATTCAGGTAGGTGGTGAGACCCTTGAGGCTACACGTCAGAAAGCCGACAGCATCTACAATGCCCTCAAGGCTGGTGCCGACTTCGAGACACTGGCCCAGAAATACGGTCAGACAGCCCAGAAGCAGTGGCTCACCTCTGCCATGTATGAGAACAGCACGACGATGGATGAGGAGTCGAAGAACTACCTCAACGCGATCAATACCCTTGGCACCAATGAACTGAAGAACCTGGAGTTCTCCCAGGGCAACATCATCATTCAGGTGACTAACCGCAAGGCTATGGTTGAGAAGTACGACGTGGCTGTCATCAAGCACACCATCGACTTCTCGAAGGCCACCTATTCAGAGGCATACAACAAGTTCAGCCAGTATGTCAGCGAGAACAAGACCATTGAGGATCTGGAGAAGAATGCCGCCAAGTTCGGCTTCAAGGTTCAGGAGCGCGAGGATCTCTTCAACTCCGAGCACAACGTGGTTGGCCTGCGTGCCACCCGCGAGGCCATGAAGTGGATCTTTGATGCCAAGGTCGGTGATGTGAGTCCGCTCTACGAGTGCGGCAACAACGACAACCTGCTGGTGGTAGCCCTGACCAAGATCAATCCCGTGGGCTACCGTTCACTCGAGTCCGTGAAGGATATTGTCAAGGGTGAGGTCATCCGTGACAAGAAGTTCGAGCAGATCAAGGCTAACCTTGCCGGTGTGGCCGACATCGCCGCTGCCAAGGCCAAGGGTGCCCGCATCGACTCCGTGAAGCAGATCACCTTCTCCGCGCCCGTCTTCGTACAGGCTACAGGTGCCAGCGAGCCCGCTCTGTCAGGAGCCGTGGCTGCCAGCAAGCAGGGTGAGTTCAGCAAGAGCCTCGTCAAAGGTAACGGCGGAGCCTACCTGTTCAAGGTGCTGAAGAAGGCTGACCGCGAGGGTGTGCAGTACGACGAGAAAGCCACTGAGCAGCGTCTGCAGCAGCAGGCCTACCAGGCAGCAAGCCGTTTCATCCAGGAACTCTACCAGAAGGCCAACGTGGTGGATAACCGCTACCTGTTCTTCTAAACGACGATACTGAGATTAACAACAAGGGCGTGCCAATCGGCACGCCCTTGTTGTTTTGCTGTTATTTCAGGTGATACTCGAAATGCTGGTAGTCCTTCATCGTGCGCCAGGAACCGCCCCAGGTAAAGCCATGTTTAAGGAACAGACGGTGGCAGAGGTCGCCCTCCACGATCTTATAACGAAAGTCCTTCTTCCTGTCAACGTAGGGCTTGCCGTTGGAGGGCTGTACGATCATCGAGCCGTCCTTACGGTAGCGGACGTATGGATTGTAAAGCGTGTTGATGTCGATGGCAAGGCCACGGGCGTGGTAGGACAGTTTCTTCGTGTCGGGCACATTCCGATAACAGAAACAACTGGTGTTGTTGTCGCGCATCTGCCATTCGTCATCGGCATCATACTCGTCAGCCAGGCGGATGCGCTGGATGGGGTAGTGCTGTGCATAGAGTTCACGGAAGATAGCCAGCAGTTTGTCGGCAATGAGCCTGTTGCACACGAGTTCCCCCCGATGGGTCTTCTCGTCATAGTCCCAGTGGAGCACCTTCAGGTAGCGGAGGTCGCTGCGCTGCACATGGGGGTTGGGATGCCAGGTCCTGCCCTGCATCTTCGCCCAGATGCTGTCAGGGATCTCATGGACAGAGAAGCCGTCAGAAGGATTCTGGGCTTGCACGCACAGCGTCGTGCAAAGCCAGAACAGGATCAGGGATAGTCTGCGGGAACTCATCAGTAGGCCACTTTCTTGTTGTCCTGGATATAGATGCCGGAACGGGTGGGCTTCTTGTCAAGACGGACACCCTGCAGGTTGTAGATCCTCGTCCCTGGAGTCTCGTCGGCCTTCGCGGAACGGATGGCGGAACTGCCGTTAAACTCCTTCCTGGCCAGGTCGAGTTGCTCCATGAAGTCGCTCTTGGTGTGCATGATGGCATAGGTCGTGGCACCCACCAGACGGCCCATATCGACATCGCTCTGCCAGTGATAGCCTGTGATCACGCGCCCGTTGCCATACTTGAATGCCCGTGCGAGAAGTTCTTCCTGATAGTCCGGGACAATCTCCGACATCACCAGGGCGTAAAGCCAACTGGCACAGGCATGGCCCGACGGATAGGAGCCATTGTTCCTCAGCGTGGCCTCGTCAGGGGGATAGGCCGTTGACTCGTTCAACTGTACGAATGGCCTGAGACGATGGTAGTAGGCCTTGCAACTCTGGGTGGCATCGACGGCTGAGGGATAGATCCTGTTGAACAGTTTGTACAACTGTGGAGTGGTGCTTTCCGACAGCGTCTTCCCGAGGACCTCCGAAAACATGGTACAGAAATAGTTGGCGCTGTCATCGACATCCCTCAGGGCCGTCGCACCTTTGTCGGTCGAGGTGTCCGTCCGTGTGAGGATACCGTCAATATGCGCGCTCAGGTCTGTGGCAAAGACTGGCGACACATTGGACGGAGGCTCTGGAAGGAAGAGATAGGCGTCAGGGAGTTCGTCGTAGGTGAAGTAGGCGTCATCGACAGTGGAACGCTTATTGTTTGTCACGCCCGACCTCTTCTCATACTCAGTAGTGGCCGATGAGATCATCGCATTGAAACCCGTATGGGAATGGAGTCTGGACACCAGGGCCGAGGCCAGCAGACAACCGGCGTAGGAGTCGCTGTCCCAGTGGTAGCCTGAGATGACGGAACTGGTGCCGTAGGCATAGCCGCGCGCCAATATCTCATTCCGCTTGTCGGGGCATATCTCTGTCATCATCAGTGCGAAGAGCCATCCCATCATGGCCTGGCTGGAGGGGTAGGAACTGACATTCTTGTACTCATTCTCATGGCTCGGCACCAGGGTGGTCTGGTTAAACCTGGCATAAGGCCGGAGGTAGAAGTACGAGTTCTGTGCCTGTGCCTGTGCCTTCTCGCCATAGGTCATGCAGTAGTCGAACAGCGTGTAGATGTTGGGGGTGTTGCTGGCGGACAGTTCGATGCCGACAACCTTGGAGAAGGCATCCAGGTAATTGGCCGTCTGGGCGTAGAAGTCTATCTCCGCCTGTTTGCCGAGATCCGTCTCGCGCTCGGTCTTTCCCCATTCATACTGGAGGTAGTCCTTGATGTACTGGACGGAGTTGATGGCAGGAGGCCCCGGAAGAAATTCTTCTGCGTTCGGGACCTCCTGTGCCTGGATACCGCCGCCCCAGAGGGTTGCGGCAATGAATAATAGCGTTTCCTTTTTCATTATGGATGATCTGATGCTTCTATGAGAATGCCACGGTGAGACCTGCCATCACGATGCTCACCATCGACATCAGTTTGATCAGAATGTTCAGTGAGGGACCGGAGGTGTCCTTGAACGGGTCACCGACGGTATCGCCGACGATGCAAGCCTTATGTGCGAAGGAGCCCTTGCCACCGAAGTTGCCCTCCTCGATGTTCTTCTTGGCATTGTCCCAGGCGCCTCCGGCATTAGCCATGAACACGGCGAGGGTGAAGCCTCCTGCCAGACCGCCTACGAGCAGTCCGAGGACACCGGCCACGCCGAGCACGCAACCCACGATGATGGGGATGATGATGGCGAGGATGGAGGGAACGACCATCTCATGCTGGGCAGCACGGGTGGAGATCTCCACGCAACGGCCGTAGTCGGGCGTGCCCGTACCTTCGAGGATGCCGGCGATCTCCTTAAACTGACGGCGCACCTCCTGCACCATCTTCTCGGCAGCGCGGCCTACAGCCTCCATGGTCATACCACAGAACAGGAAGGCGGCCATGGCGCCGATGAAGGCACCCACGATCACACGGGGGTTCATGAGGTTGATCTGGAAGTAGTTCATGAAGTCGGGGATGGTGGCGTCGGTAGCCGAGATCACGTCTCCTGCCACGTTCGTCAGGGTCTGTTCCGCACGGGCCATGGCGATCTTGATCTCCTCGATGTAGGAGGCGAGAAGTGCCAGGGCGGTGAGGGCAGCAGAGCCGATGGCGAAGCCCTTACCTGTGGCGGCTGTCGTGTTGCCCAGTGCGTCGAGGGCATCCGTGCGGTGGCGCACCTCCTCACCCAGTCCGCACATCTCGGCATTACCGCCGGCATTGTCGGCGATGGGTCCGTAGGCGTCGGTGGCCAGTGTGATGCCCAGTGTGGAGAGCATACCCACGGCGGCGATACCGATACCATAGAGGCCATGAGCCAGGGAGGTGGATGACATGGAGAGGTCGAAGCCGTTGGCACAGAGGTAACTCAGCATGATGGCCACGCCGATGGTGATCACGGGGATGCAGGTAGAGATCATGCCCGTACCGATACCCTTGATGATCACGGTGGCGGCACCGGTCTGTCCGGCCTCGGAGATCTTCTGCGTCGGCTTGTAAGAGTGGGAAGTATAGTATTCGGTAGCCTGTCCGATGATGACACCGGCAGCCAGACCGGAGATGACGGAGAAGGAGAGGCCCAGCCAGTTCTCGATACCCAACAGGTAGAGGATGGCGAAGGTGGCGATGGCGATGAGGATGGCACTGACGTTCGTGCCGAGGGCGAGCGAACGGAGCAGGTCCTTCATCGTGGCACCTTCCTTCGTGCGTACCAGGAAGATTCCCAGCAGGGAGAGGAACACGCCCACGGAGGCGATGAGCATCGGGGCGATGACGGCCTTGAGTTGGATCTCGAGACCCATCACGCCAAAGGCAGCGGCACCCAGGGCGGCTGTGGAGAGGATGGATCCGCAATAACTCTCGTAGAGGTCGGCACCCATACCGGCCACGTCGCCCACGTTGTCACCCACGTTGTCGGCAATGGTGGCGGGGTTGCGCGGGTCGTCCTCGGGGATGTCGGCCTCGACCTTACCCACGATGTCGGCACCCACGTCGGCTGCCTTCGTGTAGATACCGCCGCCGACACGGGCAAACAGTGCCTGCGTAGAGGCACCCATACCGAAGGTCAGCATGGTGGTGGTGATGGTGATGAGGGCCATCTCGTCACCCTGGTAGAAGTGGTTGAGCACCAGGAACCAGATAGCGATGTCAAGCAGTCCCAGTCCGACGACCGTCAGACCCATCACTGCACCCGAGCGGAAGGCGATCTTCAGTCCGGCATCCATGCTCTGGCGGGCGGCGTTGGCCGTGCGGGCAGAGGCGTAGGTGGCGGTCTTCATGCCGAAGAAGCCTGCCAGACCGGAGAAGAAACCGCCGGTGAGGAAGGCGAAGGGCACCCAGGGGTTCTGCACGTTCAGGCCATAGGCCATGAAGGCGAAGAGTGCACAGAGCACCGCAAACACGATGCAAACGACCTTGTACTGCTGCTTAAGATAAGCCATAGCACCTTTGCGCACGTAAAGCGCAATCTCTCTCATTCGCGGTGTCCCCTCGTCGGCAGAGATCATCTGCTTGAAGAAGAACCACGCCATGCCTAATGCCACGACGGATGCGACGGGCACAAGCCAAAATACTGCGGGAATGTTCATATAATACAGTTGTTAGTTAATGGTATGTTTGTCATTCATCTACATAGTCGATCAGGTTCGCGGCCTCATCGTCGGGATCCTCGCTGCCGAGATCCATCATCGTGGAGTAGTTGTCCTCGGTGATCTCGTCGTCGTTGGGATCCTCCACCTCGCTGTCCTCCTCGTCGTGGGAACTGTAGTTGTCCTCCACCTCGAAGTCCTCGTCTTCCTCGTCGCCGACTTCATCACCGTCCTGGCGCTTCTCGGAGAACTGCATCCTGATGCGTTCCTGCTCGGGCTTCAGTTTGGCGAAGATGGCCTCCACCCAGCCGCCTTTCTCCACTTCTAAGACGTCGAAGCCGTCCTCCACCTTCTTCTCGTACATGCCGCCCTTCTTGTGGAGACGGTCTTTCGGAAGGGTTGTGGTGGAGATGTCGAAGCCACTCAGGATGATGTCCTGGATGGACTGGGGCAGGGAGTCCCAGCCGCCGCCGAAGTTACGGTCGAGCACCTCCACGAGTTTGGCGGCGGAGATGTGGCGGATATTCTCGTAGGTCAGGTCCGTCACGCGCATGATGGGGCGCTTCTTGATGGCCCATGCGAACTTCATGCCCTCGTCGAACTTGATCTGTGCTATCTTATAGCCGCGCTTCTCATAACTCTTCTTCACCAGAAGGATGTCCTCCTTGATCTCCTCAATGAGGAAGGCACTCTTGAAGATGTCGAGATAGTGCTGCACGTTCTCCTTGACTTCGGCATCCTTCGAGGCGGCCTCCCACATGCGTATGACATCATTCTCCTGAATGTCCCAGACACTGCCCTTGGTGACGGCCTTGATAGATAGAGAGGGATTACTTTCCGGTTGCTGTTGTTTTGTTCTTGCCATATTATTTTTCTTTTTTTCTGCAAATGTAAAAACTTTATTTTTTATTAGCAAGTTTTTGGACGATATTTTTTGTAATTTTCGCATTTTAGCGTATCTTTGTGCCCGATTATGGCACAACCACTGGCAGAAAGACTTCGTCCCCGCACGCTTGAGGAGTATATCGGACAAGAGCATCTGGTAGGCGAGGGAGCCGTCCTGCGGAAGATGATCGACGCAGGGCGCATCTCTTCTTTCATCCTCTGGGGACCTCCGGGCGTGGGGAAGACCACCCTGGCGCAGATCATCGCCCACAAGTTGGAGACGCCGTTCTTTACGCTGTCGGCCGTGACGAGCGGCGTGAAGGACGTGCGCGACGTGATCGAGAAGGCGCAGAAAGGCCGGTTCTTCAACGAGGCGTCGCCGATCCTCTTCATCGACGAGATCCACCGCTTCTCGAAATCCCAGCAGGACTCGCTCTTAGGGGCCGTGGAGAAGGGGGTCGTCACGCTGATCGGCGCCACCACGGAGAATCCCTCCTTTGAGGTGATCCGCCCGCTGCTCTCCCGCTGCCAACTCTACGTGCTGAAGTCGCTGGAGAAGGACGACCTGCTGAGACTGCTCGACAGGGCCATCACACAGGATGCCATCCTGAAGGAGAGAAATATCACGGTGAAGGAGACGGGAGCCATCCTAAGGTTTAGTGGAGGCGATGCGCGCAAACTGCTTAATATCCTGGAACTTGTGGTCGAGGCGGAAGTGTCTGACGAGGTGGTGATCACCGACGAGATGGTCGTCAGCCGTCTGCAGCAGAACCCGCTGGCCTACGACAAGGACGGGGAGATGCACTACGACATCATCTCCGCCTTCATCAAGAGCATCCGCGGCTCGGATCCCGACGCGGCCCTCTACTGGCTGGCGCGGATGATCGAGGGTGGGGAAGACCCGCAGTTCATCGCCCGCCGACTGGTGATCAGTGCCGCCGAGGATATCGGACTGGCCAATCCCAACGCCCTGCTGCTGGCCAATGCCGCCTTCGATGCCGTGATGAAGATCGGATGGCCGGAAGGGCGCATCCCCCTGGCCGAGGCGACGGTCTATCTGGCCACGTCGCCGAAGAGCAACAGCGCCTACCTCGGTGTGGATGCCGCCCTCTCGCTGGTGAGGCAGACGGGCAACCAGCCCGTGCCGCTGCCCATCCGCAACGCGCCCACGGAACTGATGAAGGAACTGGGCTACCACGACGGCTACCAGTATCCGCACGACTTCCCGGGGCACTTCACCCCCCAGCAGTACATGCCCGACACCCTCGTCAATGAACGGCTCTGGCACGGACAGCATAACCCCACGGAGGAGAAGATGTACCAGCGGATGGTGAACTACTGGGGAAAGAGGTACGAGGAATGAATAGGAAAAAGTAATCATAGATATGCCTGAACAACAGAACAATAACCAGAGAAGGCAGCGCAGACAGCAGCCTGTTGACAACACCTACGGCCACCTGCAACCGCAGGCCCTCGAGGTGGAGAAGGCCGTGCTGGGTGCCCTGATGATCGACAAGGACGCCTATGCCGTGGTCTGCGAGACACTGCACCCGGAGAGTTTCTACGAACCCCGCAACCAGATGGTCTATACCGCCATCCGTGACCTGAGCATGGCGGAGAAGCCCGTCGATGTGCTGACGGTGACCGAGGAACTGGCCAAACAGGGAACGCTCGACGAGGTGGGAGGACCTACCTACGTGGCGGAACTGAGTTCGCGCGTGGCCTCGTCGGCCAACATCGAGTACCATGCCAACATCGTCGCCCAGAAGTCGCTCGCACGGCAACTGATCTCCTTCGCCAGCGTCATCGAGACGAAGGCCTTCGACGAGACCATCGACGTGGAGGAACTGATGCAGGAGGCCGAGGGTTCGCTTTACGAACTCTCGCAGCGCAACATGAAGAAGGACTATACGGCCATCGACCCCGTGATCGCGCAGGCCGTCAAGACCATACAGAACGCGGCCAAGAATACCGACGGCCTGACGGGTGTCTCCACTGGCTACTACAAACTCGACGACATCACCAGCGGCTGGCAGGCCTCCGACCTCGTGATCATCGCCGGACGACCCGCCATGGGCAAGACCTCGTTCGCCCTGTCGATGGCGAAGAACATCGCCGCCGACCTGCAGATACCGATGGCCTTCTTCTCACTGGAAATGTCGAACGTGCAACTCGTGAACCGCCTCATCTCGAACGTCTGCGAGATCCAGGGCTCGAAGATCCTGAACGGACAGTTGCAGCGCGACGAGTGGGAACGGCTCGACAAGCGGATCAACAACCTCCTGGGGTCACCGCTCTATATCGACGACACACCCGGCCTCTCCGTCTTCGAACTGCGCACCAAGGCCCGCCGGCTGGTGCGCGAGCATGGCGTGAAACTCATCATGATCGACTACCTGCAACTGATGAACGCCAACGGCATGCGCTTCTCCTCGCGACAGGAGGAGGTATCGACGATCTCACGCTCGCTGAAGAGTCTGGCCAAGGAACTCGACATCCCCATCCTCGCCCTGAGCCAGTTGAACCGTGGCGTGGAGAGCCGCGAGGGACTGGAGGGCAAGCGACCGCAACTCTCCGACCTCCGTGAGTCGGGTGCCATCGAGCAGGATGCCGACATGGTGATCTTCGTGCACCGTCCCGAGTACTACCATATCTATCAGGACGACAACGGCCGCGACCTGCACGGCATGGCGCAGATCATCATCGCCAAGCACCGTAAGGGTGCCACAGGCGACGTGCTGCTGACCTTCCGGGGCGAATATACGCGTTTCGAGAATCCCGAGGACAAGAACCTGGGCAACCGTGCCCCGGCGGGCGGCGGTGAGATACTGGGCTCGCGGGTGAACGGCAACAACAACACGCCGCCCGACATGCCCGAGGGCTACGACCCCTTCGGCAGCGCCACCATCCCGCCACCCTCGAACGACGGTCCCCTGCCGTTCTGAGACTTCTTGGAAATCTGAGACTTCTTGGAAATTACTCAATGCTTTTTGGAAATTAGTCAATGACTATTTCGAAATACTCATTGAGTATTTTTCAATAGTCATTGAGTATTTCCCGAAAGTCACTGCCTATTTGATCCCCGTGCCTTACAACAGAACAAGCGGCGCATCCACAT
>JAFRMM010000207.1 GCA_017430675.1 Prevotella sp. | reverse complement strand
CCATTTTTCCCCTATTACGACTTTTTTTCTTCTAAAGCATAAAATATTGCACATTTTTTTTTGAATTGTGCAGAATATGACGTATCTTTGCACAAAATTTTCAAATTTGTGCAATTTAATGGAAACGTTTAGCAGTTTTAATGCTTATATCCAAAAGGCAATCATAGAGAACTGGGATCAGGATGCGCTGACTGATTACCAAGGCATCACCCTCCAGTTTCACGATGTAGCACGTAAGATTGAGAAAATACATATCCTCTTTGAGAACAGCGGTGTTATCAAAGGAGATAAGATAGCCATCTGCGGTCGAAACTCTGCCCACTGGGCAGTAGCCTATCTGGCCACATTGACGTATGGTGCTGTGGCTGTTCCGATCCTACACGAGTTTAACGGCGAGCAGATCCAGAATATCGTTAATCACTCCGAGTCGAAGTTGCTCTTCATTGGCGACTATGCCGTGAAGACCATCGATCCTGAGCAGATGCCAGCCCTGGAGGCTATCATCAACCTGCCCGACTTCTCTTTGATGATCTCCCGTTCTGAAAAGGTTTCGTATGCGCGCGAACATCTTAATATGTTGTTCTGCAGCAAATTCCCGAGAGCGTTCCGTGCAGAGCATGTGAACTATCACAAAGACGAAGCAGAGGAACTGGCACTGATCAATTACACCAGTGGCACGACAGGCTTCTCAAAAGGTGTGATGCTCCCCTATCGTGCCCTTTGGGGAAATGTGGAGTTCATCATCAACCGTCTCGGTAAGGAAGTGAAGGCCGGTGATAATATGCTAAGCATCCTGCCGATGGCCCACATGTATGGTATGGCCATTGAGTTCCTGTTCGGTTTCTGTAATGGCTGTCATCTGTTCTTCCTCACCCGTCTGCCGTCTCCGGCGATCATCGCCGAGGCTTTTGCTACAGTAAAACCAGCCATCATCATCACCGTACCGCTGATTATTGAGAAGATCATCCGTAAGAAGGTATTCCCGAAGATCCAGAACAACCTTATGCACTTGTTGCTCCAGATGCCTTATGTCAGCAAGAAGGTGAAGGAGCGTATCTACAACGAAGTGTATAAGGCTTTCGGCGGTAACTTCTATGAGATTATTGTTGGTGGTGCCCCCTTATCCAAGGAAGTCGAGGAGTTCTTGCTCTCTATCAACTTCCCGCTGACCGTCGGCTACGGTACGACGGAATGTGCTCCGTTGATCTCTTACTGTGACTGGAAGATCTTCAAGCCTGGTTGTTGTGGCGTTCCTGTAGATCGTATGGAGGTCAAGATCCTATCGAGCGATCCAGAGAACATCCCAGGTGAGATCGTCACGAAGGGAACCAACCTGATGCTGGGTTATTTCAAGAATGAAGAAGCCACTCGCGAAGCCATCGACGAGGAAGGCTATTATCATACAGGCGATCTCGGTACCATGTCTGAGAGCGGACATATCTTTATCCGTGGACGTATCAAGAATATGCTGCTTGGTGCTAACGGACAGAATGTCTATCCCGAAGAGATTGAGGATAAACTCAATACAATGGCTATGGTATCGGAGAGCATTGTCATCCAACGCGGCGATAAGTTGGTGGCACTTGTCCATCCTGACAAAGATGATATGATGTCGTTCAGCGAAGATGAACTGCAGCATATCATGGAACAGAACCGTCAGGAACTGAACAACCAACTGCCAGTCTATAGCCGTATCTCTGCTATCGAACTCCATGATGAGGAGTTTGCCAAGACCCCGAAGAAGAGTATCAAACGCTACTTATATCAGAATTCCTAATCACGTATGGAACAAATACCAAGCTTTAACGCTCTCATTCAGAAGAGTGTCATTGACAACTGGGACCGCGATGCGTTGACCGATTTCAAGGGACAGACGCTACAGTTCCATGATGTTGCCAGAAAGATTGAAAAACTGCACATCCTTTTTGAAAACAGCGGCATTCAGAAAGGTGACAAGATTGCCATGTGTGGCCGCAATTCATCACAATGGGCCGTAGCATTCATTGCTACCCTCACCTATGGTGCTATCGCCGTGCCCATCCTGCATGAGTTCAACGCCGAGCAGATCCACAACATCGTGAACCATTCCGAGGCCCGTCTACTATTCGTGGGCGATCATGTGGCAACGATCATCGATCCTCAGGCGATGCCCACACTGGAAGGTATCATCAACAATCCCGACTACTCGCTGATGATCAGTCGTACCGACAAACTGACCTATGCCCGTGAACACCTGAACGAACTCTATGGTAAGAAGTTCCCGAAGTACTTCCGCAAGGAGCATGTGAACTATTACATAGAAGAGAGTCCGGAAGAGTTGGCTGTCATCAACTACACCAGCGGAACCACAGGCTTCTCAAAGGGCGTGATGCTCCCCTATCGTGCACTCTGGTCGAACTACGATTTTGCCGTGAGTGTACTTGGCAAGCAGATCAAGGCAGGCGATCCCGTCATCTCGATGCTGCCGATGGCCCACATGTATGGTATGGCCTTCGAGTTCCTTTTCGAATTCCTCCATGGCTGTCATGTGTTCTACCTGAACCGCATCCCGTCGCCGGCAATCATTGCCCAGGCTTTGCAGGAGGTTAAGCCCGTGATTGTCATTGCCGTACCGCTGATCATTGAGAAGATCGTGCGTAAGAAGGTATTCCCGAAGATCCAGAACAACCGCATGCGCCTGTTACTGCAGATGCCTGTCATCTCCAAGAAGGTGCGTGAGATGATCTGTCAGGAAGTGCTGAAGGCATTCGGCGGAAGAATGTACGAGGTGATCATCGGTGGTGCTGCCCTGAACCAGGAAGTGGAGCAGTTCCTGAAGCGTATCGACTTCCCCTACACTGTCGGTTACGGCGCAACGGAATGTGCACCAATCATCTGTTACAGAGACTGGCACACCTTTGCTCCAGGCTCTTGCGGACGTGCCGCCCTGCACCAGAAGGTGGAGATCGACTCTCCCGATCCCCGTCGCATCCCCGGTGAGATTCTCACCAAGGGTCCAAATGTAATGCTCGGCTACTACAAGAATCCAGAAGCCACGGCAGAAACTATCGACCAGAACGGTTGGTATCACACCGGCGACCTCGGTACGATGGATGAGGATGGTAACGTCTATATCAATGGACGCTCCAAGAACATGCTCCTCGGTCCTAACGGTCAGAACATCTATCCTGAGGAGATTGAGGATAAGTTGAACTCTATGACGATGGTGATGGAAAGTATCGTTGTACAGCGTGACACCAAACTGGTGGCCCTCGTTCACCCGGATATGGACGAAGCGAAGAATATGGGCTTCTCTATGGACGATCTGAAGAACATCATGGAACAGAACCGAAACGGACTGAACGAGATGATTCCTGCCTACGAGAAGATCACTGAGATAGAGATCCTTGAGGAAGAATTTGAGAAGACCCCCAAGAAGTCCATCAAACGATACCTCTATCAATAACCGCAAAAAGAAAGCTCTCCAATCAACGGAGAGCTTTACTTTTTCTATTCATACTCGAAGTAATACCAGTAGGTGCCGCGATACTCCTCACTGACCCTGGTCTTCCGTTCCATCGGATCTTGATACTGCTGTTTCAACTCCTGATAGTTGGCGTAGTCTTCTTCCGTCACTGGTACCTTGAAGTGTACCGACGGATTCGAACGGCTGTGCATATAGAGCGTCAGAGCCTCACGATAATGCTTCGGCAACTGAGCATCCAGCATATAATAGTCGGACACTGTTTGTGCAAAACAGTCGAGTTTCTTGTCTATCAGATAGCCGCATAGCAGATAGTCAGCAATCGCCTTGTTGTTCACGGAGTCACGACGTTGCAGCATCGCCAGGTAACGTTCTGGTTCCATCGTCTCTGCCGGACGGGCTCCCATGAATCTGTACAGGCTGTCTGTCGTACAAAGCAACATCTTGGTCTTACCATTGGTGGGCAAGATATCCGAACTATTACCTGTGATCGGATACTCAAAGAGATGTTCGCCCATCTCATTGCAACGTGCCAGCGCATACATACGGAGCATCAGCAGGTCAGCATCACTCTCAAGCGACTTCTTCCCTACCTTCAATGCCTTCTGATAGTCGCCTTGCATCAGATCACCTTCCATCTTCATACGATACTGGAACACGATATTGGTATTACCGATCCATGCCACACAGGCGATCATCACCACCATGATCAACAGATTCACCCACATCGAACGGGATAACAGCGGAAAACTGAATTCCTTCTCGATGTTATCATACATGCGGGCAAGGATGATCAATACGAGCCATACTACCGCCAGGAAGATAACCACCCATAGTATAAAACTAAATGACTCCTCCTTATCGATGGTCTGACTGATACCGGTCAGCATCGCCAGCACAAGCAGCGACGGCCCATAAGTCAACGCATGGAAGCGCTTATGCAACTTAAAGGTTTTGTTGACCATCATCTGCAGGATCATCAGCACAACCGTGATGATAACAGCCCCTACTATACGGTTATAATGGGTCAGGCCACCACTCAACACATGTTGCGTCATGGCCAGGGCATCTGCCTGGAAGTCATAAAGCCAACCCCAGGCGAACAGCACAAAAACAATAGCACACATCACACGGATGGTAATGGTGCTACTGTCTTTATCAAGTTTCGAACTATTCATATTATACTTTCTTCAATACAACGGCAGAACGTGCCGGGATATAGAGTTTCAACCACTCCTTATGATCCTTGACATAGAGGGGATCATAGTTGGTCAGGTGTGTCATGGTGTCATCGGCAAAGCCGTTGCCACCGAAGTCCTTCGAGTCGGTGTTCAGCACCACCTCGTATGAACCTGTCGGCACGAGGAATCCGTAATCGGTATAACTGCGTGTCGGTGAGAAGTTGAACACGAAGACGAGGTCGCCTCTCATGAAGCAGAGCACCTGATCGCCATCGTCATGCCAGATCTCAACCACAGGCGTATCCTGGAAGTTACGCACGCTCTTGATAGTCTTCAGCATCTCACGGTCGAAGTCACCCAGCCAGTGATAGCAGAGATCCTTGTTGTCCACAAGATTCCACTGACGACGGGCATACTTATACGACCAGCCGTTACCCTCACGCGGGAAGTCAATCCACTCAGGATGTCCGAACTCATTACCCATGAAGTTCAGGTAACCGCCATTGATGGCAGCGGCTG
>JAFRMM010000206.1 GCA_017430675.1 Prevotella sp. | reverse complement strand
CTGGGCAGTGCCATAGAGATTCCAGTGATTGGTCCGGACAGGATGCCACGACAGTCTCAACGGAATGCCGAGATATTGCAGACGCTGCTCCTTCTGGATCCAACTGTAGGTGTTGCCCTCCTGTGTCTCGGAGTAGAGACGCGAATATTGCAGACCAGTGCCGATGGAGAGGTGACGATTCAGCATCTTTTCTACCAGCAGACCGATACTCAGCGGCATGCGGTGGTGGGTGATGGTGTCCATCTCAGGATCGTTCATGCCGTATTCCCCGTGGGGAAGATGGAAGGAATGATCATTGTTGATGCCACTATAAGCCAGTTGGACTGACCACTCCTGCTGGCGGCTCCTCACAGGGACAGGGATCTCTGGTTGCATGGTAGGCTGGCGTGACGGCTGTGACGACGGTTCCTCTCCCTGTTGTATTGTATGCTGTTGCGGTTTTGGAACAGAGTCTTTTCTTTCTGTCTCCCTGTGCTCTTCTGTCAACAAGGTCAGCGTGTCAGTCAGCAAGCCCTGCCCGTTGCTTGTACGGCCTTTTCGGACGGTGCGTCCGATGCCTTCGGACGGTGCGTCCGAAAGACTTTGGACGGCAGGAGGTGCTGCCTGAGAATCGTGGGAGCCAGCGTCTCCAGCGGCTTGTACCACTTCCGGACTGGTATCCACTGATTCTACGTGCATCCAGTACCATCCTAACGGCAGTCCGATGCACAGCAGTCCCAGCAGCAAGAATGCCAGCGACTGGCGCAGCATCTTCTTGGCTCTGAACAGTTCTGCCGAGGAGGTGTGAGGTTCGATATTGAGCAGGGCACCAATTTCCTGGTGGCTCAGGCCCTCCAGTACAGACAGCCGGAACACCTGCTGGAAACTGTTGGGCAGGGTATCTACAAGGTTCATGATCTCGTCGTAGGTGACAGGCATCGCCTCTGACGAGGCGGCTGTGAGCGGCTTCTCCAGTTCATCGAGCGAGACGACGGGTGCCTGTTGATGCTGATGCAGATACTTGAGAGCCAGGTTCTGCGTGACTTTCTGCATCCATGCCTCAGCCTTCGACGGGTCATTCAGGGTGTTGATCTTGCTGAAGATCAGGATGAACGCATCGTGAAGCAGGTCATTGACGGTATTCTCGTCGCTCACATAGCGACGACACACCATGCGCAAGCGGTCAGCCATCCGGGTGTAGAGCAGCCCGAAGGCCTCCCTGTCACCCTGCTGACAGCGTTCTGCGATCTGCCTGATGCTCTGTTCAACCATCATCCTCTTATCTGACAACTATCTTCTTGCCGTCAATGATATATAGGCCTGGACGAAGGCTGCTGACGGTCAGTCTGCCCTCATGCACTTCTGCCGTCCCTACCCGTTGGCCGCTGAGTGAATAGACAGCCGTGGAATGACTGGCGTAACTGTCGCTGATGCCGTCGATCTTGGTGGGAGCATCAGGAGCATCAGGAGCATCAGGATTGTCAACAGTAGAGTTTGGATCACCACCAATCCACAACAGGTCATTGGTACTAGGACCAGAGATGCCGTATTCTGGCGTTTCGGGCGTTTCCACATAAAAGTTGGCTGTGAAGGGCGGGAGCAACTCGTCTGTATTGATCCGACGGAAACTATAGTAGTCGTTATTCAACGTGTAAACACCTTGATAATCATCTTGATCTTGCAACGTACTCATCTGCGTCGTATGGCCAATGAAATCATAGTTTGTACCTGTTGTAACGGCTGGGCGTGTTGAAGGAACCATGATGTCTTCAGCAGAGAAAACGACTTGCGATGGAATCGTGTATATCAGATATGGCTCATAGGCATTCAGATGATCATCCGTGACACGTGCAAAGTGCATGAATCTTCTTCTGTATTCTCCGATGAATCTGAATACCTGAAGGTTATCCCCATTGAAGCCAGCATCTGTGTTTGGTGAGCCGTTGGTCGATACCAGCCATCCCTGTGTGGCATTGAATGGTAACACCAACGTTCCTACATACAATTTGGTAGGCTTTTGAGCCTCACTGACAGGCGTATATTGGCACATGGCCGTCTTGGCCCTGAAAGGCATCGGACAGAAATAGTCATAGTTAGTATCCACGCAGAGCAGACTGGCCTCATAGTCGCGAATGACATTCGTCGTCAATGAGAATCCCTGCGGTACATTGTCGAGGAATCCCAAGTAGTAAAGACAGTTGGGATTGGCCTCCGACACGTCGATGGAGAAGGTGGTGTTCGTTTCGTATTGTCCACGCATATCAACGGCCAAAGCCTCTGCCGGGACTTTCAAGACCTGACCTGTATTGACAGGCAAAGGCTTCACATGGCCGTCGGCTGTCCAGTAGGTGTTGGTGCATTGCTTGACCTTGAAGGGAATACGGGCTATCACCTTATCCAACACGTCCAAGTCGATTCCATATTCCATATCTTCTTCTGGTTTAGCAGTAAAGTTGTAAGAGAACTCTTTGGTAATGGTTTCTCCCGGGCCAATCTCATCTGCCAGGGAATATAATGGTTCATAACCATCAACTATTGGTTCTTTTGCAAACCAAGGATTGACCGAACAGGTAATTAATGAGGTCCCTCCATCCACGATGTAACCATCTCCAAACAACCCGAAATTTTCTTCATTGGTAATGGTGGCAGTTCCTGTAATTCTGAAGTGGGCAAAGTCGCCATATAGGATATTGCCGTCATCTGTCTGCTCCAGCATATCCAGTTTGATCTCACCCCTGAGACGCGGAGCCCTGTACTTGTCGATATCGACAGAACAGGAAAACAGTTCTATACCACCTATATACTGCCACACATATACATCATGATGGCCTTCTTCAAAGAATAGGATATCAATGGTAATCTCCTTCGTCTCTCCTGCTTCGAGGGTGATGTCATCGGTTACTCCTGTATAAGGGCGCATTCCCAATGACGAAAGGTCCCGATTCCAGTAATCTGGATCAATGGCTATCCACCAACTCTTATATTTCCTTGGGCCATTGTTTGTCACCTCCACATGCAGACGCTGGACGAGTTCTGTGCTGTGGCTGCCCTCTATCCATATCTTGCCAAACACCAGATTCTCTGGGTTGTTGATATCGTTGATACTGCTTGCAGACTGGATGCCCAGCATCAGCCCAATCATAGTAAGGATCAAACACTTTTTCATATCACACCTATTTTTATTTATTATCTTATAATCTTTCTCGTCTTCCCGCCTTTCCGCTGGATATAGATGGCATGGCCATCGGCCTGAGTCCTGCGCTGGCCTGAGAGTGTCCACATTTCTGCCGGATTCTCGTCAGCCGTCTCTATCTCCTGGATGCCCAGAGTGCCTGAAAGGGTATGCGTGACAGTCCATTGTTCCCCCAGTTGTTCAGGCCATGAGGCGTATTGTGGGGTTTCGCGCAGACGGTCATGTGCCTGGGCATAGCGGAAGGCCTCCAGCATCGACACCTCTCCGTCGCCATTGTCGTCGGCATCCACCGGTTTCCCTGTTTCGTCAGCCCCATTGACGGCGCATGTCCAGTGATACACGAACTCGTCGTAGGGACGGTCCGGGCAAGCCCAGGACTGTTCGCTGCCACTACAGGCTGTGGCGATGATGCAGCCTTCGCGCGCCAGGTCTGCCACGAAACCGCCTGAATGGCACTGTCCCATCAGGATATTGATAGTTCCCACCCTGAGCATGCTGAGCAGTGCCGCCAGGGAATAGTCATTCATCTTCTCGTCATCCCACAGCCAGATGAATGATTCCTCGCTGTCATCCTCAGAGCCGCCGTGGTCGATGATATAGAGGAACAGATGGTCGTCTGCCTTTAAGCGTAGCGACATATTGAACAGCACATTGACGAGCGTCTGACTGGTGGCAGGATAATCCACATCGGCCTGTCCGTCGCCGTCAAGATCGACAGGCGAAGAGCGGAATCCCCTTCCGTCGGCCTGCAGCATATCCTCATAGGCGGCACCCCCATCGCTCATCAATACTGTGATGTGGCGCTTAGGCACATGATAGGTCTGCCGCAGCGTACGGTAGAGGAAGGCGCAGTCGTTCCAGTAGCGCTCATGGTTTGTCAGACGGTTTCGCCCGCCATTGACAAGAATGGCGTACAGATGATCTGCACCCGCTCCCTGTGCATGGCCATTTGCACCTAACAACACTATCATCCCTATGATCAGTACCAGTCTCTTCACGTGATATCGAATGTGCAAATATAGCACTTTTGTTTCTTCTTTCATCCTAATGATATGAAAAAGGGCAAAAGACTGCTTTCCATTAACACCTTTTAATACTGTAGGCTGATGACATCAGGGAGAAGAAGGCGTTTTTGTACATTTTAACAGTCTCTTCTTTGGCTATTCCAAGAAATAGGCGTACCTTTGCATCCGTGTTCTTTCATGCCGCAATGGTGGAATTGGTAGACACGAGGGACTTAAAATCCCTTGACCAGGAATGGTTGTGCGGGTTCGAGTCCCGCTCGCGGCACTAATACTATAACACTTAGCAAAATGAAGAAAAAGAACTACCTCCTCCTGTCTGCTGCATCGCTGATGCTCCTGACGTCGTGCTCGAAACTCGGCGCCCTCTCCGCAGACAACTTCACCGTGACCCCCAACCCGCTGGAGACTCAGGCCGGCACAGTACCCGCAACCATCAATGGCCACTTCCCTGAGAAGTACATGAAGAAGAAAGCCGTGGTGACCGTCATCCCCGAACTGCGCTACTCGAACGGTCAGGTGGTGCAGGGCAACACTGCCACCTTCCAGGGCGAGAACGTGGCCGGCAACGACCAGACCATCTCCTACAAGGTGGGCGGTAACTATACGATGAAGACTAACTTCGCATACGCAGACGACAACAAGGCCGAGATGTTCCTCACCTTCAACGCCCGTCTGGGTTCGAAGCAGGTGGCCATCCCCGAGGTGAAGGTGGCCGACGGCATCATCGCCACCTCGGAACTGTACAAAAGAACGGTGGTGACGGCCAATGCCGCCCTCTCACCTGATGCCTACCAGCGCATCACGAAGAAGAAGCAGGAGGCCAACATCAAGTTCCTCATCCAGCAGGCCAACCTCCGCAAGAGCGAGTTGAAGAACAACTCCGTGCAGGAGTTCGTGAAGATGCTGAAGAAGATCAACGACGACCGCGAGGGTCTGAACCTCGACAATGTGGAGGTATCGGCCTACGCCTCGCCTGATGGCGGCTACTCCCTAAACGACAAACTGGCCGGACAGCGCCAGAAGGTGTCGGAGCAGTATGTGAACCAGGAACTGAAGAAGATCAAGATGAACGCTTACGTGGATGCGAAATACACGGCTCAGGACTGGGAGGGTTTCCAGGAACTGGTACAGGCCAGCAATATCCAGGACAAGGAGATCATCTTGCGCGTGCTGTCGATGTATAAGGATCCGCAGGAGCGCGAACAGCAGATCAAGAATATCTCTGCCGCCTTCCGCGAACTCGCCGACGGCATCCTGCCGCAGTTGCGCCGTTCACGCCTGACGATCAACTACGAGACCATCGGCCGCAGTGACGAACAGATCCTCGACCAGATCAAGGCCGATGCCACCAAACTGAGCATCGAGGAACTTCTCTATGGCGCTGCCCTGAAGAGCGATGCCAACGAGGCAGAGGCTGTCTATCAACAGGCTGCGAAGATCTATCCGAACGATGCCCGTGCCTATAACAACATCGCCACCCTCGAATATGCCAAGGGTAACTACGAGGCTGCCAAGGAATATATCCAGAAGGCACAGCGCGTGAATGCCAGTCTGCCGGAGGCTGCTGCCAACCTCGGCATGCTCGCCCTGAAGGCTGGCGACGTCAAGACGGCTGAGCAGTATATCGCCAGTGCTACGGGTGCCAACGGACTGTCAGAGGTATTGGGTAACCTGAACCTCGCTAAAGGCAACTACGCACAGGCTGAGCAGGACTTCGCCGACACCTATTCCAATAGTGCCGCCCTGGCCCAGATCCTGAACAAGAACTACGCCTCTGCCGATATCACGCTGAGATATGTGAAGAACCCCGATGCCACGACGGATTACCTGAAGGCCATCCTTTATTCCCGCATGGGTAACACCGCCGATGCCGCCGAGGCCTTGCGCAGTGCCATCAGCAAGGACAGTTCCTTTGCCAAGTATGCCGCCAATGACATCGAACTGGCGAATATACAGAAGTAATAGAAAATAAACATGATGAGTGAAAAGCAGAGGTTGCATGGAGGCGCAAAGAGCGTCTGGCGGGTAGTCACACTGCTCCTGCTTTTCACTCTTCACCTTTCGCTTCTCACTTCCTGTGGTGGCAAGCGGGAGGGTTTTCTGCTGGAGGGAACCTTCAAGGGATTCAACGAGGGAGAACTGTATATCTACGGTTTTGACGGTACACATAAACTCGACACGGTCACCGTGTCCAAGGGGCATTTCCGCTATGATATCCCGCTGGAAGATTCCACCACCTTCGTGCTGGTGTTCCCCAACTTTTCCGAACTGCCCATCTTTGGTACGAAAGGGGCTACCGTCGAACTGGAGGGCGATGCGACACACCTGAGGGAGGCTAAGATCAAGGGGTTGAAGGAAAACGAAGAACTGACAGCCTTCCGCCAGAATACCAGTGAGCAGACGCCACCAGAGATGACCAAGTCGGTGGCACAGTTTATCAAGGAGCATCCCACTTCGCCGTTCGCCTTGTACCTGATGCGGAAATACTTCATCCAGACCCCTCAACCCGACTACCAGACAGCCATAGAACTGGCACAAGCGATCAAGGGTGCCAATCCCGACATAAAGGGTATGGGTGACCTGATCAGGAGGTTAAAGGGATTGAATGCGCTGAAGGTCGGCGGAAAACTGCCGTCGTTCACAGCAACTGATATCCATGGAAAGATGGTCTCTTCGTCAGACTTGAATGCGAAGGTGAACCTCATCTATATCTGGGCCAGTTGGAATTATGAGAGTACTGGCATGCTGCGGCGGCTGCAGTCTTCCCAGAGGAAAAACGGGGATGCCCTGAAGATTGTCACTGTCTGTCTGGATGCCGATGCGAAGAAATGCCAGCGGACGCTGGACCGCGACTCCATCAAGTGGAGCACCTTCTGTGACGGGCGGATGTGGGACTCGCCAGTCCTGGAGAGTATCGGCCTGTCGAACGTGCCCGACAACATCATCACTGACAGTCAGGGCAAGATCATCGCATTCTCGCTCAACCATTCGGAAATGTTCTCGAAGATCGAATCATTGGCGTCACAGTCGCCTTGAGCATGGCCGAGTCGCCCTAAGTCAAACCCTAAGAAAAACAAAATAATAAATACCACTGATACTATGTTAGTCAAGACATTTTGTGCTGAGGTCATGGGTCTGGAAGCCACGACAGTGACCATCGAAGTGAATCTGACGAGAGGTGTGATGTTCCACTTGTCAGGACTGGCAGACACTGCCGTTAAGGAAAGTTACGACCGCATCCGTGCGGCCATCGAGAATATCGGTCTCAAGCCGCCTACGGCGGATATCACCATCAACCTCAGTCCTGCCGATATCCGGAAGGAAGGCAGCGGCTACGACCTGCCCCTGGCCGTCGGCATCCTCGCCGCCCACGGGAAGGTAAGCGATACGATGCTTAAGGATTATATGCTAATTGGCGAACTGGGTCTCGACGGTAGCCTGAAGCCCGTCAGCGGCATCCTCTCCGTCGCCATCCGTGCACGGAAGGAACAGTTCAAGGGTCTCATCGTGCCCAAGGAGAATACCCGTGAGGCGGCAGTGGTGAACAACCTCGATGTCTATGGGATGGACAACCTGGTGGATGTCATCAGTTTTCTCAATGGTAGTGACAATGATGAGCCTACCATTGTGGATACCCGCAAGGAGTTCTACGAACAGCAGTATTCCTTTGACCTTGACTTTGCCGACGTGAAAGGGCAGGAGAGTGTGAAACGTGCCTTGGAGGTGGCTGCGGCAGGAAGTCACAATGTGATTCTCGTCGGTCCGCCAGGTAGTGGTAAGTCGATGATGGCCCGACGGTTGCCCAGCATCCTGCCGCCTCTCTCGCTGGCGGAGAGTTTAGAGACTACGCAGATTCACTCTATAGCGGGGAAACTGCCGAGCGGTACATCGCTGATCTCGCAGCGTCCGTTCCGCAGTCCGCATCATACCGTCTCGCAGGTGGCTCTTACTGGTGGCACCAACAAGCCTCGTCCCGGTGAGGTGTCATTGGCGCATAATGGTGTGCTCTTCCTCGATGAACTCACAGAATTTAATAAGAGCACCCTCGAAGTGCTGCGCCAGCCGTTGGAAGACCGTAAGATCACCATCAGCCGTGCAAAATACACAGTGGAATATCCCTGTTCGTTTATGTTTGTGGCTTCAATGAACCCCTGTCCCTGCGGTTACTACGGTGATCCGACACATCATTGCACCTGTACGCCAGGCCAGATCAGCCGTTACCTCTCCAAGATCAGTGGGCCGATGCTCGACAGGATGGATATACACTGCGAGGTGCCAGTGGTGCCGTTCAAGCAACTCTCCCAGATGCAACTTGGTGAGCCGAGTGAGAGGATACGCGAGCGTGTCATCAAGGCTCGCAGGATACAGGAGGAGCGGTACAAGGGGACAAAGGGTATCTATTGCAACGCGCAGATGACAGAACGCATGATCCACCAGTTTGCTGAGCCCGATGAGCAGAGTCTTGACATGCTCCGTCTGGCGATGGAGCGGCTCAGTCTCTCTGCCCGTGCCTACAGCCGCATTCTGAAGGTAGCCCGCACCATCGCCGACCTTGAGGACTGCCAGCGCGTGCAGAGCCATCACATCGCCGAGGCCATCGGCTACCGAAGTCTCGACCGTGGTGACTGGGCAGAAAGATAATACAACTTTTCTGCGTCATCTGAGAAATAAATTGTATCTTTGCAGTCGGTTATGGATAAGAAAGAGAAATATCATCTGCTGGTAGGGCAGATTGGCGCTCTCGTAGAGGGTGAGAAGGATAGTGTGGCGGTGATGGCCAACGTGTGTGCTGCCATCCATGAGGCGATGGGGTTCTTTTGGACAGGATTCTATCGGGTGAAGAACGGGGAACTGGTGCTGGGGCCGTTTCAGGGACCAGTAGCGTGTATGCATATCGGCTTCGGACGGGGCGTGTGCGGTACGACATGGAAGCAGCGCAAGACAATCGTGGTGCCCGATGTCGAACAGTTCCCTGGGCATATCGCCTGTAGCAGTCTGTCGCGCTCTGAGATCGTCATCCCCGTGTTCTCCAAGGACGGAGAGGTACAGGCCGTGCTTGACATAGACAGTAGAGAACTGGCGGCCTTTGATGACACAGACCGCCAGTATCTGGAAGAAATCTCCAGGATGATACTAATAGACTTATCGACGATTTAGATTTCTATCAGTTTGCCGTTCTTCTTGGCCTCGTCGATCCACTTTGGCACAATCTCCTGCAGGAAGCGCTGCTTCTTCTCACGCAGGGTCTTCATATCAAGACCAATGTATTCCTGTGCCTTAGCCTTGGTAGAGATGTCGGGCATCGGCACATCACCGATGAAGCCATGTTTGGCCAACACCTTTGACAACATCAGACGGGCATCCTGCACCTGTACCAGTCCATCGCTGAACAGTCGCTGTACTTCCTGAGGTGCATGGAACGAGGCACCATGAGAAGCGAAGGCATAGTCCCAACGCCACTGGCTCGAACGTATCAACTGAAGGATGGGTTTCATCTCTGCCTCAGTGGCACCCTTCTCCCAAGCAAACTTGGCCTCGATATGGGCTGCGGCCAACTGCTTCTCCAGTTTGGTGCGGCTCTCGCGTGTCTTGGCCTGGCGCTCATAGACGTTCTGTCGCAGCACCTCAGCATCCTGACGGTGGCAGGTCTGGCACGTACGGTCAATATTGGCTAGTGGCGAAGTGATGCGGTGGTCGCTGAACTTCACGCCTCCCTCCTGCTTGTAAGGCATGTGGCAGTCGGCACATGACACGCCACGCTGTCCGTGAATGCCCTGCAAAGCCATCTCATAGCCGGGATGCTGAGCCTTCAGGATCGGGGTTTTCGACAGCGGATGGATATAGTCATAGAAACCTATCGAATCGTAGTACTCCTCAGCAGCCTCGCAGGTCAGGCCTTTATCCTGCGGGAACATCAGGTAGTTGGCCTTGCCCGGATTGTTGGGGTCATCGGGCTTGATGAAGTAGTACTCTGTATGGCACTGGGCGCATACCAGCGAGCGCATCTCCTGATGGGTAGCCTTCTTCACATCCTTACCAGCACGGGCCCAAGCCTCATACAGAGCGGGACGTGCAGGACGAAGATCCATCGTACGTGCATCGTGACAGTCTGAGCAACCCACGGTATTCATCATCTCACCGCCCAGTCCGCTCCACTTGCCTGCGTATGCATAGTAGTTGGCTGGATCGAAGACTGACATGGAATCGCTCAGTTCACGCATCATACGTGGGACGTCTGGACCTTTACATGTCCAGCAAGTGGCGGGCTGCATGTCACCGTCGCCATCAATGCCGGGATTACCCGTACGCAGAATCTTGCGCAGGTCTTCGATGCAATGCTTGTGTCCACGAGGTGTGTTGTAGTGGCGTGAGAAGGCATAGCCTGCCCACAGTATCACCATCTCAGGACGGTCAGCCAATTCATCAGTCTCTTGGGAACCGTTAAACTTTGACTTGAACGTGGTGTCCTCGGTCATCGCCCACGTCTCGTACTCACGCGGATAGTCGGCCTTGAACTTCTCGTTTTGGGCCACGATACTGTCCTCAAACACGGTGCGCTTGTTATTGAACACACTCGCCACCTCGGCACGGCGCTCCATCAGCGATGAAACAAGCAGTCCCAATAAGAAGACCACCACCATCGAGCCCAAGAAGAGCAACCAGCCTTGCCATTTCTTTAATGTCTTTGCCATAGATCTATTTGACTATTTTACTATTTTACAATTTGACTATTTCAGCATACCCTGCAGCCATTCGGGAACGGGAGATGGCGGCAGCGGTGTCACTCCCTCGGCATTCGGCGTGGCCATCAACGAGTTCATGCCACCGTGCGGCACGTTACGGTGGCAGTCCCAGCACACCTTGCCTCCCTGGGCCTGCTGCTGCATATAACCCATACGACCCGTCTTCACAAATTCCTGATTCAGTTGGGTATGGCAACGGATACAGTTATCCATCACCACCTGTCCCGTCAGTGTCTCGGCCATCGGAGCCTGTCGCTCAGCATGGGTCACAAAATAGGCCGTGTGCTTCAGGCCGTCCATCGCCTTGAAGCCATATTTCAGGGCCAGATTCTGGTGGGGCACATGACAGTCGTTACACGTGGCATCACGTCCGTGTGAGGAGTGGCTCCACGTGGCATAATAAGGCGTCATAATATGACAGTTGACGCAGGCCGACGGCTCATCACCAATAAAATAGGTATGCGCCCGCAGCAGATACATAAACAGTCCGCCGAGGCCCACGATGACTCCCGCAATAACCAGCAGTCCTACCTTCTGACGATATGAGAACAGATCCTTAAATGAAAATACCTTTTTCCAACTCATACGTAGAATATTCAAATTTAGCCGCAAAAATAATCATTTATGGGGATACGACGTGGTAACATTTGTGCCTTGTACTGTATAATTCTTGTTAATTTTTGAATTTATTCACACTTTTTCCCTATCTTTGTAGCAATTATGGATATTGACACCTTACATGGGCTGAAACAATGCCCATTATTCAAAGATTTGGCAGAGTCGGAGATGATCGACCTGATGCACACGGTGCGCTATCGGGTCCTTCATTTCCACAAAGGCGATATATTGACTTGTGCAGGTGCTGTTTGCCAACATGCCGACATCATCATTAGCGGTGAGATGGTGGCATATATCACAGGACCCTCAGGGAATATTATCCGAATGACAGCCCATCAGTCTGGCAAGTTGTTGGCTCCGGCTTTCCTCTTTGCTCAGGACAATCATTACCCTGTGACTGTCGAAGCCACTACCGACACCAATATCCTACGCCTGTCACCTGACGATCTTGAAAAGTTGCTTCATAGTGATCAGAGACTGATGATGAACTATATACAACTGCTCTCAAACATCATTTCCCAACTGACTAAGCGGGTACGCATGCTATCCATGACTGTACGCGAGAAGGTATGCCTTTACCTGAGGGAACAGAGCAAGGCGCAACAGGCCAGTCATCTTGTCTTGCCCATGTCCCGACAGGAACTGGCCGATTACTTTGGCATCCAAAAATACTCGTTACTGCGGTGTCTGAATGAATTGAAACAGGAAGGTCTCATCAGAGTGGAAGGTCGTCATATCCATATTCTATCTCCACTAGTGAGGTGATACCTATGTAGTCAGTAGTTTGAAGGTGAGACCGTGCACGAACCGTGCACAAGGAAAAGAAATAGGAGTTGCGATTTCTCGTAACTCCTTGATTTTCTACGGCGCTTCAGGATGGGCTTGGATTTAAGAAGATGAAATCTGTAGAAATCTTTGGAAATTATAAGAAACTGAAAAACAATAAGTTATAAACAATGTTAGAAAAGTGTTCAAAAGTTAAAATTTCGCTAAATCTCAAAAATTGGGTGCAAATTGGGTGCAACTATCAAAGAAAATATGTACCTTTGCACCCAGTTAAACGTATATGATATGGCACAATTTTTTCTTAGAACAAAAAGAGAAACTGGAGATTCTCCACTTTATACCAAGATAAGACGTAATGGAATGCAGATGTATATATGTACAGGCATACGCGTGGATATACAAGAGTGGAATAAGTCGCAAAAGAGCCTTGCGGCTATGAGGCGATATGAAAATACAGAAGAAGGGGCGAAAGTCCATGATCTGCAAATGAAGGTAACAAAGGCTATTGACACGCTTTATGCCGAGAACAAAATAAATACAAAGGAGGATAAGGCCATTATTGAGCAGGCTTTATCTGCTATTGTCAATGGAACGGTAGAGGAAATCCAGCAAACAAAAAAAGTTGTTACTGCTAAGGCAAGGACAACTGTTTTAGGCTTCTTTGATTATTTCTATGAAGGAATCTCTGACGGGTCCATACGTCATGGGAACAACTCAGACTATTCCTCTGGTACAGTTGTCGTGTGGAAAGCTTTTGGTGAGAATCTAAAGGAGTATTGCAAGAAAGATATTCCCTTTGACGATATTGACAAACCATTTGCAGACAGATTCACGCTTTACCTTCAGAAACAAGGGTATATGCCGAACACCATCAATAAGAAGGTTTCTTGTTTCCGTAAACTCTGTAATCTTGCAGCTATGGAGGGCTACAACAAGAATGCTGTTTCTCTCAGGGTGTGGAAAGACAGAACGGTAAAGGAGATAGACAAGCGAGCCGAGATATACCTGACAGACGAGGAAATAGATGCCATGTATGCGCTGCAACTTACAGGCGACAATGAAATCGTACGTGACATCTTCCTGCTGGGTTACTTTAGCTGCCAGCGTTATAGCGACTATTGTAAGCTGCGGGAGGAGAATTTCATCACTTATAACAAAAGCGGCTTGATTACTTTGACACAGAAGAAAACCGGAAAGAAGGTTGAAGTACCTATTTTCGATGATCGTGTCTATGAACTCTGTGAAAAGTATCACTACGATTTCCCGGAAATAGATGTCCAGAAAATGAATTTGAAGATTAAGGCTGTAGGGTATGAGCTGTCAAAAACCGTTCCCTCTTTTCGTGAAAAGTATGTAACGGTATTGACAACTGTGGAAAAACGGTCGGAGAACACCTATGAGAAGCTGCTGGAAAAGAAGAACAAAGGCATCAAGTTTACGGAAAACGAACGTAAGTGGTTTCACAAACTGGATAAATGGGCCAAGATTAGAAATGGTTCCCCTCTTTGGGAACGTAACAAGCATGGTGAGGTTATCCGTGCAAAATATGAGCTGATATGCTCACATACTGCGCGAAGAAGTGGAACCACCAACCTTTATAAATTAGGTGTGCTGTCAGATCTGGAACTACGTAGCATAACAGGCCATGAGTCGCAGAAGAACTTTGAGGGCTACATCCGCATAGGTATATCGGAGCAGGCCCAAAGAGTAGG
>JAFRMM010000023.1 GCA_017430675.1 Prevotella sp. | reverse complement strand
TTCTTGCAGAAGCTTATTAAAGTCCTCCAAACTAACCTCTTTTTCGTTCAATTTGACGACATTTTTAAGTACTTCGGTCAGTTTTGTGTCCACAGCGCGATCAACGAAGCTATCCACATTCTCACGCTTCTTCAACTGCTCGGCGGCATAATTCTCAAGCACATCGTCGGGCACATTGCTCATGCCATACTGGGCAAACTGGGCGCGGATGGCCTCCTTGGCGACAGCCTTCAGGTCGGCATCCTCCACCTTGATATCATGAGCAGCCACAATCTGCTCCTTGATCAGGTGCCACTTCAGTTCCCTGATGCTGCCCTCGAAGTTCTTCTCCACGTAGTCGGCACCCTTGTCCTTGTTGTTCTGCAGCATCACGCGCTTCAGCAGGGCCTCGGGGACCTGCAGGTCACCCACCTTCTTCTCCAGATAGGCACGCACGTCAAGCAGGAACTTATAGTCGCTGTTCTGCTGCAACTGGGGTGCGATGGTCTCAGCGATCTTCTCGCGGAAGGCCTTCTCATCCTTCACCGTACCCTCTCCGAACACACGGTCGAAGAGTGCCTGGTTCACCTCAGCGGGCTGGAAATGACGGATCTCCGTGATCTGGTAACTGAAATCAGAGGCCAGGTCCTTCACGTCGTCCTTCTGCACCTTCAGCAGGGCAGCCACCTCGGCATCGTTGTCGGGATAGGCCTTCTTCGGGTTGAAGGTGATGATGTCACCGGGCTTCGCACCGTCGAAGAGTTTCTTCTGGTCGTCGGCCTTGATATAGGCGGGCATCACCATGGCACTATCCACGGTCATACCACCTTCCTTGGTGTTGCCCTTCTCGTCGAGTTCACGCAGGTCACCAGTAATGGTGTCGTTGCCGCTGAACACCTCAGCCTTGACGAACTCGCCAGCCTGGGAGGCATACATCTGCACCTGGTCGTCGATGAGTTTGTCGTCGGCCTTGATGGCATAGTATGTAATCTTATCCTTGGCACTCAGTTCGGCCTTGAACTCAGGAGCCACGGCGATATCGAACACGAAAGTCAGTTCACCGTCCTTCTCGAAGTCCTGAGGCACCTGCTTCTCCTGGTTGGGAAGGGGCTCGCCCAGCATCTGGATCTTGTTCTCCTGGATGTATTCATACAGTTTCTCGCTCATGAGTTTGTTGACCTCATCAACCTTCACGGCGGTGCCATACTGCTTCTTGATCAATCCCATGGGCACCATACCCGGACGGAAACCGGGCACCTGAGCCTTCTTACGGTAGTCTTTCAGGGTCTTCTCGACCTTCTCCTGATAATCTGCAGGCTCAACGGTCATCGTCAGCAGACCGTTGATCTTATCAGGGCAATCAAATGTAATTTTCATCTTCTTTTATACCTTATTAAATATATACTATCAAATTTTGGGGTGCAAAAGTACGCATAAAAACCGAAAGCGCCTAACGATTTTTGATTAATTAACACTCTCTTTCGCCTTGCGCTCGGCATCGAGCAACTGGAAGTCCTTTTTGCGGAGTTCGAACGACTCAGTGAGGTACTTCTCGCGCACAATCTTGTTGGCGGCCAGTTCCTCGGGCGTGCCCTGGAACAGGATGCGGCCCTCGAACAGGAGGTAGGCACGGTCGGTGATGGCCAACGTCTCGTCCACGTTATGGTCGGTGATGAGGATGCCGATATTACGGTACTTCAGGTGATACACGATCTGCTGGATATCCTCCACGGCGATGGGATCTACACCCGCAAAGGGCTCGTCGAGCATGATGAACTTCGGTTCGATGGCCAGACAGCGGGCGATCTCCGTCCTTCGGCGCTCACCGCCCGAGAGACGGTCACCCAAATTCTTGCGCACCTTCTCCAGACGGAACTCACGGATCAGTTGCTCGAGTTTCTCCAACTGGTAGTCACGGGGCTTGCCCGTCATCTCCAGCACGGAGAGGATATTATCCTCCACGCTCATCTTACGGAACACGCTGGCTTCCTGCGCCAGATAGCCGATCCCGGCACGGGCCCGCTTATAGACGGGAAACTTCGTCACTTCCTGGTCTCCCAAGAAGATATGTCCGCCATTGGGCACGATCAGACCTGTCGTCATATAGAAGGAGGTGGTCTTACCGGCACCATTCGGCCCCAGCAGTCCCACGATCTCGCCCTGCTTCACGTCGAAACTCACGTCGTTCACCACCGTCCGCTTGCCGTAGCGCTTCACCAGCCCCTCCGTACGGAGCACCAGCAACTCCTCCCGGACTGGCTGCTGTTCCTCCACAGGAGACTGCTGTTCCGTCATCTCACTATTGTTAATCTCTTCGTTCATCGTCTGAAACCTTATTTGGGTGGCAAAATTACAAAAATTCTTGGAAACTCGCTCGGAAAAATGCAATTATTAGAAAAGATTTTGTAATTTTGCAACCAAATTACGCAGATAGAGGATGATGATACAGAAATGGCTGACCACCTTTGGTCGTTATCTGATCCTGATGGGACGCACGTTCTCGCGGCCAGAGCGGATGCGGATGTTCTTCAAGCAGTACGTGAAGGAGATGGCTCAACTGGGTGTCAACTCCATCGGCATCGTGCTGCTGATCTCCTTCTTCATCGGAGCGGTGATCTGCATCCAGATGAAACTGAACATCCAGAGCCCGTGGATGCCCCGCTGGGTTTCCGGCTATACCACCCGAGAGATCATGCTGCTAGAGTTCTCCAGTTCCATCATGTGTCTGATCCTGGCAGGTAAGGTGGGCTCGAACATCGCCTCGGAGATCGGCACCATGCGGGTGACGCAGCAGATCGACGCCCTGGAGATCATGGGCGTCAACTCCGCCAGTTACCTCATCCTGCCGAAGATCGCGGGTATGATCACCATCATGCCATTCTTGGTCATCTTCTCCTCGGCGATGGGTATCGTGGGAGCCTACGGCACGGCCTACATCGGCCATGTACTGCCCCCCGACGACCTGACCATCGGTCTGCAGCACGACTTCAAGGCCTGGTTTGTCTGGATGAGCATCATCAAGAGCCTCTTCTTCGCCTTTATCATCTCCAGCGTGCCCGCCTTCTTCGGCTATACGGTGGAGGGCGGCTCCGTCAATGTGGGCAAGGCCAGCACCGATGCCGTCGTCTCATCGAGCGCCCTCATACTCTTCAGCGATGTATTCTTAACCCAATTACTCAGTTAAATCCTAGGAAATCCTAGGAAATCCTAGGAAAACCTAGAAAAAAAAACCTAAAATATGATCGAAGTCAGGAACCTATACAAGAGTTTTGAGGACAAGGTGGTGCTGAAGGACATCAGCACCACCTTCGAGGACGGCAAGACCAACCTCATCATTGGCCAGAGCGGTTCCGGCAAGACGGTGCTGATGAAGAACCTCGTAGGTCTGCTCGACCCCACCAGCGGCCAGGTGCTCTACGACGGACGCGACTTCGTCCACATGTCGAAGCACGAGAAGGTGATGATGCGCCGTGAGATGGGCATGATCTTCCAGAGCGCGGCCCTCTTCGACTCGATGACCGTGCTGGAGAACGTGATGTTCCCCCTCGACATGTTCTCTTCGATGAACCTCCGCGAGCGCATCCGCAGGGCCCAGGAATGCCTCGACCGCGTGAACCTGAAGGGGGCCGACGAGAAGTTCCCCGGCGAGATCTCCGGCGGTATGCAGAAGCGCGTGGCCATTGCCCGTGCCATCGCCCTCAACCCCAAGTACCTCTTCTGCGACGAGCCCAACTCCGGCCTCGACCCCAAGACCTCCCTCGTCATCGACGGCCTCCTGCAGAGCATCACCAAGGAGTTCAACATGACCACCATCATCAACACCCACGACATGAACTCCGTCATGGGCATCGGCGAGAACATCATCTTCATCTACGAGGGCGAGAAGGCCTGGCAGGGCGAGAGTAGCATGATCATGCGCTCTGACAATCAGCGCCTTACAGACTTTATCTTCGCCAGCGACCTGCTGAAAAACATGCGCCAGATCGTCATCGACAACGGCCTCTCCCTGTAGCCTCCCTATATATAATAAGGTGAAAAAATAAGTTTTCAGGAAAAAAACTTGTCCAATTCAGATTCTTTTCGTATTTTTGCACCTGATTATATCATCAGGCTGCGCAGATATGAACCTCAACCGCCGGATTGCAACCTTCCTGCTGCTGTTCTCAGCCATCTTCGCCTACGCTGACAAGACTGAAGAACTGAGACAGGCTCTGACCCATACCGATGATGGGCCAGAGCGTATCAATATTTACGGCAAACTCCTCGACCTCAGCTTCGAGACCGACGATCTGGCCTATCAGTTGCGCTGCATCAACGACCTGATCGCCGAGGCCCACCGCCAGGGCGAGAAGAAGGAGGAAGGCGACGCACGTGTTACCAAGATGACGTTCTTCTTCAACAACGAGTTGAACGACTCCCTCTGCGAGCAGGTGCCCCCGCTGCTGAAGTTCCTCAAGGACATCAAGCAGTGGAAGAACTACTACGAGACATGGTCGCTGCTCGTCAACACCTACAACTTCACCGGCCAAACCAATACAGGCCTGAAGGAAGTGCAGGCG
>JAFRMM010000205.1 GCA_017430675.1 Prevotella sp. | reverse complement strand
GCTATGGGCAGCGAGTCGGCCATCTGGGCAATAAGCTCTTTAACGCCTGCCAAAGCGGGGTTGACATTCACGACTTCATTGTTACTAACATTCAACGTCTTGCGCCAACGCTTCAACTGGGGGAAATATGTTTTCATCATACCGATATATTCTTCTTTGGTGATGGGTTTCTCTAACCCTGCACCTACACGCTCGGCCTTGCCGCTTTGCTTTGCAAAGAATTGCGCACAATGTTCGATCATCTCTTCCATCGTGCAATCCTGCAGGAACTTTCCATCCCTGTAGCAGTACATGCAGTAATCTTCGTTCTTACTGCCGTCGGCATTAGTGCCGAGGACATCTTCTGTTAGCGGCATACCGCAACTCTGACAAAATTTCATTTCTTTTTCCATATTTCTTAACTTGTTACATGTTTTCTGCACAATTATGTGATAAATGATTCTATTTTGATATATACATTCTCGACAAATAAGATTCACCATCACCTTGAACCATGCAAAAGAACTCCCATCCATAGCGTTCATAGAAGCCTACATGATTCGTGACGAGATAAACAGGCGTGATGCCTTTCGCCTTCAAATCTTCCACAGCCATATTTAGCAAGAGACCAGCAATTCCCTGACCACGACACTCTTTCTTTGTATAAACTGCACAGACATTTGGACTCAGATCCTTCCTGTTGTGAAAATCATTCTCGATGACTCCTAATCCACTTATTATTTTATCGCCATCCACACAAAGATACCATCCTAACTCAGTTTGATGATTAAGATAGGCGTCCATACACTTCAAATAGGCTTCCTTAGGAACGCTCCATTTGCTACTAAACCATTCAGATGCTTCCTCTTTCAGTTCAGGTTTGTCTCTTAATGTGAGAAATCTTTTCATTGTTCAACATACCTTCAAAGATTCCATTGACGGTTTTTACGAATGCTTCGGCAGGGAGCATCGGCGCATCGAGATAAGTCTGAGTATCATCTGATATCCGTTCTGTTTCTTTGTACTCTGCACCTGCTTGTCTTACTTTGGCCAAGTAGGGGTTGGTAATACTCTCCGTATTCGGACTTACAAAGAGCGAGCCCTCGGCACAGCAGATGTAACTGATATTCTTGCCGTACATGTGATGCATAGCAAGCCCTACAGGGATTGACATGGAGTCCGATGGTTGTTACATATTCTACTTCTGTTGCCTCGGTGCCAAGACCTTCTAGAAATGATTTGGTAAGTTTGAGCGTCGTACAACGTTCTTTGTTTGCTGATGCATTAATCACTAATACTTTCATGGTTTCTGTTTCTAATGTCATTATTTCTAATTTCCGCAGCAAAAGTATAGAAAATCGCTCTTTCTGCCAAATTTCTGGGATATTCTGCGTAATTCTGTGACGAATGGCTTAGGAATGAAAACACACAGGCTCCACCTTTTCGGTATGTTCACCATTGTTTTATATTGAAAGTCCCAATGTGTATGCCTCATTCAGTGCATCGGTGTTATTGATGTCACCCTTGTCTTTGACTCCTCTGACAAGCACCTTGCCAGCATCCTCAATATTGAAGAATCTTAAGCAGAGGTTGTATTCCGTCAGAATAGCATCGAACAATTCTGGCAATGAGGCTGCACCCACGAGTAGCAATGCCATCTTCTTGATGTGGAACGAATCACGAATGGGATTATGGAACCTGTCGATGACGGCTTTCAATTGAGCACTGATGCCATAGAAATAAACTGGCGAGGCTATGACGAGCATATCTGGCTGATTCAGATGATTGGTGCTCACCATCATCTTCTCATAGATGAGGGCCATGTCATCCTTCTGAGCACAGATACCATTCGTTTTGTAGCATGTGTTACATCCCAAACACGGATTCACCTTATAATTACGCACAGATACTATCTCTACATGATGATGCTTTGCCGCACCACGGACAAAAGCATCCACCAACAATTCAGTGTTGCCACCCTTACGTGGACTTCCGGATATAATCAATATGTTCATGATCGTTCTAATTTCATTACTCTTACTGGACAGTCTGAGCCGACTTCCAAATTAGGGCAGAGTGTTTCCTCGCCCGTATCCACGAATCCGCATTTCTCCATTACTCGTCCAGATGCAGGGTTTGAAGGAAAATAGTCACCCCAAAGCACAGTAAAACCCTTTTCATTGAAACAATAGTCGATGACCATCCGCAGCGCTTCCGTACAGATGCCTTTGCCCCAATATGGGCGGGCTATCCAATAACCTACCTCCGCTTGATCTTCGGCGATCTTCAGGTTCGATGCGGATGCCGGGAGATAGCCCACACAACCAATGGCCTCTCCTGACTCTTTCCAAATGACCGCCCACATCCCTTCTGCGTTGAAGACCGTCCGGATAATCTCCAGGCTTTCCTCCACCGACTTGTGCGGTGGCCATCCGGCACGAGGTCCAACATCTGGGTCGCTGGCGTATTTAAATAGCGTCTCGGCATCACTTTCCAGCCAAGGGCGCAAGAGTATCCTTTCTGTTTCCATTTTTTGATAATAGTTTCATCTTATATTCGTTTGATCGCCTTAAGACACTTTTGTTTGTCTTTCTCAGAGAGTTGCGTATGCATTGCCGTGCCGCCACGTTCGATGGTAGCGACAATCTTGAAGCCGGAATAACGGCAGATTTCGCGAAGGGCACGAATAGCGCCACGCGACTGTTTGAACCAGATATTCCAAGGCCAAGGGGTGGTGCAGGTACTCGCAAGGATACATTTCTTTCCCTTCATCAGCGGCTCTGGAAAACGGGGTGTATCGCGCATCATGCCTAGCATCTGTAAAATCAAGCCATGTCAGTAAGAAGGAAAGGATGGTGGTAACGACTCCAATGAAAATGAATTTGCCAAAGGCGCCCATCCAGACACCATCCACGGCATTCTGTAGAACAATCATCAATATCAGGTGGAATATGTATGCACCATACGACTGGGCGGCATGATGCATGATTACCAACACTGTCAGACAGACCTTTAGATTATCGAGATAGTATAGACGTTGCATTTGTCACCTACGTAAAGATATTAAAATGCTCTACGGAGTGATACAGGATGATGCCTGCCACAGCGATTCCTCGCAGGGCATCGGCCACGTCAATTCGTGTATTAGGGAGTTTGCGGGTTATATACATATTTTGTTGATTTCTGGCTTTGCCCAGAATATATCTGGATCTGTTGTTGTATCAAGGATGTCTTTCCCCATCCATTCTTCTCCGTCAATCGAATAGGAATCTGCACCTGTTACATGGTGAATGGTCTTAATGCTATTTTCTCCATCTCTTAAGCATTGGGAAGAAGCCTTGCATCATCTGCTTGTATTCTTCCTTGGACATGGGCTTGGGCATCTGTTTGTTGACATCATCTACAAACTGTGAACAATGCTCAATCATTTCGTCCATAGAGCATTCCTGCAGGAAACGGCCATCCTTATAGCAGTACTTGCAGTAGTCGAAATTAATGCTGCCGTCGGCATTGGTGCCGCAGTCCTCATTCTTGGTGAGAGGCATGCCGCAACTCTGACAGGACAGTGGCAGTTGGCCCTCTTGGAATGCCTTTTCTTTTGGTGGGAAGGTGGCTTCGTAAGCCTCAAAAGCCTCTGGATTTTCGTCTGCCACGAAGTAGCCCTTGGGTGGGCAGTAAGTGTCTTCGCGGTTGCCCCAATAGCCGGGAATCAGTTCTTGGGCAAGGAAATACGGCACTTCCGACTCCTTTGGCTCTGCATGATAGTGAATCTTCATCTTGCTGGCCAAGTCGAATCCTGCATGACGGTAGAACCCGATATTTCCTTCCATCTGAATCAGGCCAATGCCCATTTCTTTGGCCTTCTCCAATGCATATTGCAACAATTTCAGCCCATAGCCCTTGCGCTTGTAGTCTGGATGAATGCTGATGGGACCGAATGTCCAAGAAGGAAAGACCGTTCCATCATCTAAGATGATTTCAGCCTTAGAGAACATTACGTGACCGATAATCTTACCTTCCTCCTCCATCACCAAGTCCAATTCTGGGATGAAGTCGGGATTGGTTCTATACTGATTGAGCACGTAATGCTCCGTGCATCCAGGACGATAGACGTTCCAGAATGCTTCACGTGTGAGGTTCTCCACCTCACGATAATCTTTGGGTTGTTCTTTGCGTAGCAAAGCGGCAGAGCCGAGCGCTAATCTGATATTCATTTCTTGTTCCATATTCTTTAAACATTTGTCGCTGCAAAGGTACAGATAATTACAATTATTTGCTACGAATATAATGTCCTTCCTGTATGGCGGCGAAGAGGGCGATGCAAGCAATCATCCATACTATGGGGACGAAGTATGACTGCCCGATGGTCATCACACCGATAAAGAGCAGGAAGCCCGTTACCTTGTTGGCTTTGGTGTGTAGGTACTCTATCCTATGTCTTACCACAAACGAACAGATTGCGTTAATAACTTTCACCAGTGCGATAAGCCCTATCATCCTTGTTGTCGTTAGTAAACAATCCCACGGTGTTGAACTTAAAGCGGGGTTTGTATTCAAAGAAATAGAAGTCTGTCCATCCTGTGTTCTCGGCATAAAGATGCTGCTGGCCTCGATACTCAAAGCCTAAGGACTTGTAAATCCTATGGGCTGGTGTGTTCGTGGCGAGGGCATCAAGGCGAATAGCCTTCATACCAGATGACTTGGCAAGACGGATGGCCTCACGAATCATCTCAGAACCGATGCCTTTACCCTGAGCATCAGGACTTACGGCAAGGATATGAATCACAGCCACCTCATTGTCTGGAACTTGTTGTGACCAATTGATGGCGTGATAATCTTCACCTTGGTACATCGTGACAGCCATTGCCCCAATTATCACATCATTCTCATTATAAAGGTACATACTTCCCTCCTCGATATAGGCTCTGATCCCATCGATGGTGGGGTGCTTACGTCTCTGCCATCGGGCAAAGCGCTCCATGTCTGGAGTCCTGTCCGTCACGTCATCGTAGAATGTGATGATGGACTCATAATCTTCAATTGTTGCTCTGTTTAGTTTCATATATGTTTTATAAGTTTTCAACCGCAAAGGTACGGATATTTGCGAAAACCACCAACAATTTGGGATAAACTGTGTGGTTTTGTGACGAATGGCACTGCAAAAACAGCGTTCTGGGGCCTGACCTCCAGAGTTGGTATTTTAATTTTAGTGAATCTTTTGGTATTTCCCACGATTTGTACTATCTTTGCAACCTAAACCATTATAATATATTTACCAATGAGAAGAGCCATGATTATGAGTCTGTTGCTGGTGGGCCACAGCGCGGACAGAAGTTGTCGGAAAACTCAGTTCCGCAGTTATGACAATGCAGGACGGTGTCCTCGTGGCGATTGACATAGTGCGGAACATCCTGTTGCCAGCGGCAGAAGCGGCGGTAATACTGTTTTAACTGCTCTTTGGTCATAAGTTCTGCTAATCCACATTCAAGTAGTCTGTCTGAGATGCCGTAAACCTCTGTGCGTTCTACATCTCTTTCAGCGTCAACCCAGGGAAAGGATGTAGCCCAGTTTGATGTTGAAAGTGGTTGCAAAAATAAGTATAATTCCCGAAACGTCCAAATGTTTCAGGAATTTTATGATGCGCATTGGGGTCTTTGGCCCCGATTTCATGGAAAATGGAGGTTCCGTACGATCATACGGAGCCACCGTTTGCTGCTATCGTGCCACTATTTTTTCCTATCGTGGCTCCGTAGCGGAAAACGGTGGCACTATACGGATGAATTCTCGAGAGAATCCGGGTGATAAGTGCCACCGGATATCCTGCACCCAATCCCTCCCATTCCTGGAGGGCTTCTTTATACGCGCGCGTATATGTGTGCACGCATACATAGTTGCCATACTCGCTTTTTATGTGTCCCACCTGTCCCATCTGTCCCTTTTCCGCAAAACGACAGGGACACATGGGACAGATGGGACACTTGTTTTCGGGTTTAACCTACTCCCGCGCGCGGGCGCGAAGGATAATCCTTGTGGTATTTGCCCCTCTGAGAAAAATATCTGATACGAGATATGCAGATAATTGGAGAATTATTATTATCTTTGCCAACGAATAGACATTCATAATGGTTTTATTCTTCATCTACATGATTGTGACAAACGGTAGGACATGACATTTATGAAAAGGTATTTTGGGTTATTCTTAGTAGAGGCGATCGCCTGTCTCGTGGGGACTGGGATGATGATTTCCTGTGAACAGAAGTCTTGCTCCGATGCCAACAGGGACAAGGACGAGGAGCATGACCTGGTAGTGGCGCAGGAACTGTCGAACAGTCGTGTGCAGTGTATTGAGGAGGATGCCGCGGGACAGTTGTGGATCGCCACGTTCCGGGGGCTGAACCGCTACGACGGGCACGAGTATCACCAGTATTTCTGTAGTGACGACTCGACGGGCCTTCCCGACAACAACGTGCAGGGATTGCTCTGCGACCAGAAAGGACGCCTGTGGGTAGCCACTGTGAACGGGGTCTGCCGCTATACGAAGATGGACAACTTTGAGCGCATCCCGATGCAGACGGGTAACCGCAATGCCCGTAAACTGCTGATGGACTCGAAGGGTCGTGTATTCGCGTATAACGGTATGGAGGTACTGGTCTATGACGAACTGCACCATATCTTCCTGCCGCATATCAGCCGTCAGATGGTCAATCAGTCATGGGGCGACTTCTTCATCGATGCCTCCGACGACATCCTGTTGGTGGGGCCCGATAACCTGCTGGTGTATGCTGGTGACACCTACAAGTTGCGAACGGAACTGAAACACTTTGAAGAAAGTGGCTTCTATTATTTCGCCCTGTTGAAGAACGGTCTGTTGCTGTCCTCGGGCAATGGCACTCTGCTGCTCTACGACACGAAGTCACACCAGATCATACCCCTCAGCCCTGAGGTGGAGTCGAGGCTGCTGGCGCATGGCAGTGTGGTGCAGGCAGCCTGTCTGCTGGAGAACAACGCCATCCTGCTGAGTACCTCGAAGAACGGCATGTTTGAACTGAACCTGCTGGCGCACACCCTACGCGGTGAGGGTGACGCGGGCTTCACCATCCCTGTGCCCGATGCCTATGTCACCCAGATATTCCAGGACTCCAAGAAGAACGTGTGGCTGGGCACCTACGACAAAGGCCTCTTCGCCGACTATTACTATAAGGAGAAGTTCGGCGGTAACGACAGTTACCTGAACCGTGTGATTGAGAACTCTTCGGTGATGGCTGTAGCGATGGACAAGCAGGAGAACCTGTGGATATCGACCATGAGGAAGGGTGTCTTCGTCTATCACTGCAACACGCAGAAAGCAGAGCCGATAGAGATAGAGGGACTGCCCGCAGGAGAGAAGAAGAATGCCGTGACCCACATCTTCTGCGACCGCGACGGATTGCTATGGCTCTCAACGAGCAATATCGTGATGAAGTGCCGCTACGACGGAGGAAGGTTGAATATCCTCGGACAGTGGCCCGTGTTCATGACCATGGACTTCGAACAGACGGACGACGGTACGGTATGGGCGGCAACGAGTTCGACCTACGTGATCGGCTTCCGCCCAGGTACGAGCGAAGCAGAGCCCAAACAGGCCTTCAATGTGGATTACACCTTTATCCCGTCTTTGTTGAAACTCAGCGACGGCCAGATGCTCATCTCGGCCTTCTTCCAGAATATCGTGCAGATGGATCCAAAGACGGACAAACTGACCCAACTCGAGATTCCTGACATGCAGAAGTGCATCCGCAGGAGCGTCTATATCCCCACCGACATGTATGAGGACGAGAAGGGCGACGTATGGATAGGTACGGTGAGCAACGGTCTGTTGCGCTACAGTCCCCGGACGAACACCATGACCCGTATCGCAGGTCTCTCGTGTTCCGACGTGGCCAGCATTGAAGTGGGGCATCAGGGTAATCTCTGGATCAGTACGATGAAGGGCCTGAACCGTCTGGATACCAAGACGGGACGTATCACCTCGCTCTATAAGGCCGACGGAATTGCTAGCGATGAGTTTATGGACCGTGCCTCGTGCCAGTTGCCTAACGGCAGTCTGGTATTCGGTGGTACGGACGGCATCACCATGTTCAACCCTGCCGACATTGACACGCTGAGGGAACTCCCGCTCAGGTTCTGCGACCTGAAGATACACAACCAACTGGTGCGCCCTGCCGACGGCAGTCCCATCGAGGCGATGCTGGACAGTTGTCAGGAGATTCGCCTGAAACACAACGAGAACAGTTTCAGTATCTCCTATACGGCCCTTGACTTTGGGGAATATGAGCGCGTACACTATTATTATAAACTCGACGGCTTTGACAGCGAATGGATCGATGCCGGCAATAACCATGTGGCCAGTTATGCCAACCTGTCGTCAGGCCACTACACCTTCAGGGTACGCACCACTGACAGCGCCAGTGACGAGGGCAACAGCGATGAGCGGAGCATTCGCGTTGTGGTGGAACGGGCACCTGCCTATTCATGGTGGGCATGGCTCATCTATCTCGTGTTGGGAGGACTGTTGGCGGGGTATCTCTACCAGAACGCCCGTCGCGTGGTGAAGGCCCGCAGGGCTGCCCGTCAGGCTCAGATGGAGAAGGAACAGGAGAAGCGCGTGAATGCCATGAACATGAGTTTCTTCGCCAATATCGCCCATGAGTTCCGCACACCGCTCACGATGATTGCGGGGCCCGTAGGCCAACTGAACAGGAAAGGTAACCTCAGCGACGAGGATCATAACCTGCTCAGTGTGGCCCAGCGCAGCATTCAAAGGATGTTTAAACTCGTGAACCAACTGATGGACTTCAACAAGTTGGAGAACGACACCCTGCGTCTGAGTGTGGAGCAGATCGACGTGGTGAAGGCCATGAATGATATCTGTGACATCTTTGAGTTTAATATGAAGGAGAAAGGCATAACGTTGAACCGCTTCGGCATGGAAGACTCACTGTTGGCCTGGACGGATGGCGACAAACTGGAGAAGATCGTCTCGAACCTGCTGTCGAACGCCCTGAAGTTTACGCCCCGCGGCGGACATATCGACGTAACGCTGGATACTGCTGACGAAAAGGTGAAGGTGACGGTGGCCGATACGGGCAAGGGCATCCCTGAGGAACAGAAGGAGAACATCTTCAAGCGCTACTACCAACTTGACAACCAGACGAAGGCCATCGTGAACTGGGGTACAGGCATCGGCCTTTACTACTCCCGTCGTCTGGCAGAACTGCATCACGGTAGCCTGACGGCTGGTAATCGGACAGAAGGAGAGGGGACGGGGGCCGTGTTCACGTTGATCTATCCTATGGAAGAACAGGCTTATACTGCCGAGGAACGTCGTCCGCTGGAGGGCGATGGTCTGGCAGACTTCCGCATCATCGACAGCCCTGTAAAGATACAGGCAGAGCGCCCGCTCCAACAGTCAGAGGACAACCGTCCGACTGTTCTTGTGGTAGATGATGATACGGAGATCATCAACTACATGCGTCTGCTCTTCTCGCAGGACTACCGTCTTATCACCTGTCTTGACGCTGACACCGCCCTCGAGGAGATGAGGGCCGAGGAACCCAATATTGTGCTCAGCGACGTGGCGATGCCAGGTAAGGACGGCTATGAACTCTGTCATGAGATCAAACAGGATATCCAGTTGAGCCATATTCCAGTGATCCTCGTCACGGCGAAGATTACGGCAGAGAACCAGGTGGAGGGCCTGAACGTGGGTGCCGATGCATACGTGACGAAGCCTTTCGAGCCCGCTGTGCTCTCGGCCCTGATCCAGTCACAACTGAAGAACCGTGAGCGTGTGCGCAAGTTGCTGACGAAGGCCACCACGACCGAGGACGAGGGCGTGGAGAATGCACTCTCCGAACAGGATAAGCACTTTATGGAGGAACTCTACAAACTGATGGAGGAAGAACTCTCGAACTCTGAACTTGACGTGACGCGTATCACGAAGATGCTCTATATCTCGCGTACGAAACTCTATTATAAGATCAAGGGACTGACAGGTGAGACGCCCAGCAACTTCTTCCGTACCTATAAACTGAACCGTGCGGCAGAACTGCTGAAGAGCGGCAAATACACCATCGCCGAGATTGCCGATAAAACGGGTTTCAGCACCCAGAGCCACTTCTCTGTGGTCTTTAAGAAACAGTTTGGCGTGAGTCCGAGTGAGTACAGATAACAAAAGGGGAACATGACCGTTCCCCTTTTCTATCTCATGGCCAATGCCTTGTCTTCGGCGGCTTCCATCACCTCCCGCTCGCCAGGCCCTTTGTCGTTGAGGCCGCAGAGGTGCAGGATGCCGTGAATAATCACGCGGTGCAGTTCCTCGTCGTAGGGACGGCCGAACTTGTCGGCATTGGTGAAGACGGTGTCGAGTGAGATGACGATGTCACCGCTCAGGATATTGCCTTCGCAATAGTCGAACGTGATGATATCCGTATAATAGTCATGGCCAAGGTATTCATTGTTTACCTCCAGGATCTTGTCATCGTTGACGAACAAATAGCCGATTTCACCGACCTTTTTGCCGTATGAATCCGCCACGCGACGGATCCAGTTGGATGTGTCGCGTTTCTTGATATGGGGGAACTTCACCCCTTCTGCACTATAGGTAATCATCTCTAAACTACAACCCCTTCTTGGGCAGATAATCACTGACATCCACGCCAAAGTGCGACAGTTCGCGCAGGGCGCTCGACGAGACACTGGCCAGTTCTGGTTCCGTATAAAGCAGGATGGTCTCGATGCCGCCTAACTTGCGATTGAAGTCAGCCTGCCACTGCTCATACTCGAAATCACTCACGGTGCGCACGCCTTTTACGATGAAATGGGCATTTTCTGCCTTGGCGAAGTCCATGGCCAGCCCGTGATAGGGCTTCACCTCGATGCGCTTGTCGTCGGCATAGAGGTCACGGATGGCTTGCATCCGCTCCTCAGCAGGGCGCATGTCCGGCTTGTTCACATTGTCGCCCACCACGCCGATGACCAGACGGTCGAACAGTGGCAGGGCACGGCGCACGATGCTGTCGTGGCCGATGGTGAAGGGGTTAAAACTCCCAACGAATATTCCTGTCCTCATGAGTCAAAGAGATTTGGTTCCATGATATTCCCACCGTAGGGGTTACGTCCGAAGTGCTTATAGGCGAGTTCCGTCACCATGCGGCCACGGGGCGTGCGCTTGATGAAGCCTTCCATGATGAGGAAGGGCTCATAGACCTCCTCAACGGTACCCGCATCCTCGCCGACGGCAGTGGCGATGGTGGTGATGCCCACAGGTCCGCCCTTGAACTTGTCGATGATGGTCAACAGAATCTTATTGTCGATTTCATCGAGACCGTACTGATCGATGTTCAGGGCTGTCAGGGCTATCTTCGTGATCTTCGTATCGATGCGGCCGTCGCCCTTCACCTGGGCGAAGTCACGCACTCGGCGCAACAGGGCATTGGCGATACGGGGAGTGCCACGGCTGCGGCCGGCAATCTCTAAGGCAGCATCCTCTGTGATGGGCACACCGAGGATACGGGCAGAGCGTTCGACGATAATCTGCAGCGTCTCTGGCTCGTAATATTCCAAGTGCATGTTGATGCCGAAGCGTGCCCGGAGCGGAGCCGTCAGCAGACCACTGCGGGTGGTGGCTCCCACCAGCGTAAACGGATTCAGGTCGATCTGGATGCTACGTGCCGAAGGACCTTTGTCGATCATGATGTCGATACGGTAGTCCTCCATCGCCGAATAGAGGTATTCCTCCACGACGGGCGACAGACGGTGGATCTCGTCGATGAAGAGCACATCGTTCTTCTCCAGCGAGGTGAGGATACCTGCCAGATCACCGGGCTTGTCGAGCACAGGGCCCGAGGTGATCTTGAAGCCCACGCCCAGTTCGTTGGCGATGATGTTGGAGAGGGTGGTCTTACCCAATCCGGGAGGACCATGCAGCAGCGTGTGGTCGAGGGGTTCGCCACGGTATTTGGCAGCCTCGACGAATACCTGCAGGTTTTCCACGATCTTCTTCTGTCCGCTGAAATCGGAGAAAGCCAGTGGGCGCAGGGCATTCTCAAAGTCTTTCTCACCTTGGGAAAGCCGTTCTTCGCGTATGTCAAAATCTTCGTCCATCATACTTTTTACTTTTTTACCTTTTACCTTTACCTGACACCGCCGCCGAAGCCCCCGCCTGAGAAGCCGCCGCCTCCGCCAAAGGACGAGTGGCCTCCGTGACCAGAAGAACGGGCCGCTGATGCTGCACGGGCTTCGCGCTCGGCCTTGTTCATGGCGGCACGGGTGGTGCTGGAGTGCATCGTGGAGTAGATCATCGGCAAGGTCATGTCGTCGGCCATCTGGTTGGCCACCTGGTCCATGTTGAAGTATTCGGGATTGATCTTCTTCATGTCCTTGATCACCTGGTCTGCGATGCCGAAGAGGGTGGCGTAGATCATATAGTCCTTCCACAGTGTGACTTCCTGCACATGGCGCTCGTCGAGCAGCGAGAACTCCTTGAGGAATTTCTTCAGACCGAACAACTGGCGCACCTCGTCGAGACGGTTCTTGTAGTTGGAGATGGCCGTCTTCGCATGGAGGATCTGGACGAAGGAGTCGGTAGCCCCCTGATTATAAGTGTCCATCATCCACGACTTCAGTTCCTTGGGCTCTAGGATGGTGTCTTCTCCTGCCGCCTTCTTGAAGATGTTATGTACCTGGCGCAACAGGACAGGCTGGTTGCCGATGTCCTCCATTTCATGGATCACAAAGTTGCTCGTGGCTTTCCCCTTGGCATTGGTGGTCTGCTCAATGCTGATGCCGCCCATGTCTATGAGTTTCAGGATACAGGCGGAGAGAAGGTTGTTGAAGTCTGCCCCCACATACTTATAGGCATTGATTGCCTTGTTGGCTTCCTGCAGGTCACCGCCGAAGGGGATGTCACGGTACCACAGCAGATCCTTCTGGACCTTCCTTCGCGCGCGCCATACATATATAGTATATCCGAACAGCAGGAGGAGGGGGAAGAAGATGAAACCGATTGCCATGGCAATAAGGATGAGCGTATCTTTCCACGTCCATTCGTCGCTGGCGGTATAGTCACTGCCCTCGAAGGCTTGTTCCTTCACCTGTTCGAAGGAACCCTCCCTGACATCGGCGGGCTCGAACATCCCTTTGTTAAAGCGACACATCACGATCAACGCACTGCGGTTCTCGAAGGGCTCACTGCTCTCAGCCACGACGATGGAGTCAGCGAAGCCGACCTCGCCATTGTAGCGGAATCCCCAGACACCTGTGTTCTCGGTGGTGAAGTGCAGGGTGTCTTCAGGCGCTATGGTCAGTCTGACGTGGTCAGGTAGGGGCGACATGCCCTGAGCCACGAACATATAGTTGAAGCCGTCGGCGTCGTCGTAGCCTTTCACGAGGTTCGTCACGGTGTAGGTCGTGACGTATGTGCGCTCGCCGCTATCCCCAAGTCCCCAGCAGAGTTCGTAACCGTCGTGCTTGGTGACGATGCCGTATTTGCCAGCCTTCCAGTTCCGGCTCTGGTTGATGTCCCATTCGCCGATGTTTGTAAACGCCTGTCCTGTCTCATCCGTCACCATGAGGCCACGCACCTCACTGCCATTCAGGTTGCCGATGGGGATATAGCACTCCGTCCCCTCCGAATCGATGTCCATCAGACGGGTCTCGGTGATGTGGGCGTCGCCGTTTCTTGACAGCACCACCTGGATGCTGAGGTCGTGGAGTTGTGGACGTGCTGATGCTGTGGCCGATGCCAACAGCAACAGCAGGACCATTTTATTTTTTAAACGCTTCATCAAGATTCGGATAACTCTTTTTCTGTTCTTCGTCAGTCTTCAGGTAATCCTTCAGGTCGAAGTGGAGCATGGAGGCGACGATGCTCGACGGCCATTGGCGCACCATGCGGTTCATCTTCGTGGCGGTGTCGTTGTAGATCATACGCGACATGCGCACGTTCTCCTCATACTGTTTCACTCCGTCCATCGTCTCCTTGTAAAGACTGGCGGCCTTCAAGTCGGGATACTGTTCGCCGATGGCGATCAATCGGCCCATCACCTGACCCAAGGCACTCGACTGTTCGTTGACGGCCTCAGGTGTGTTCACCTGTTCGCCGCGACGCTGCTTGATGACCTCGATCAACGTCTCCGACTCGTGCTTGGCATACTGTGCCGCTGTCTTAGCCAGTGCCAGGACGGCATCCCAACGGCTGTTCAACTGCACCTCAATCTGGCTGAGGGCGTTCTTGCACAGTTCATCGCGATTCACCAGCGAGCGCTGGGTGGAGATGAAATAACCAATGACGATGACCGCCAATACGATAAGAATGATAATAACTGTACTCATAATTTAATGAATTTAGTTCTTTGGGTACAAAGGTACAACTTTTTTATGAAATGTGCCTAATTTTTCATTTTATTATCATTTTATATTTTTTTTAGAAATGAAATGATATGTCGTATTGGGAAATTTATTGCCTTTGCAACCGATTCGGGTTTTCCAAAACGGACAACTTTTGACAAGCCGAAAACAAAAAAGTTTCCCAAAACGGATAACTTTGACCTCTGGCAGTCGCATAAACATTAACAAACAATACAATGGAAATTAAAAACTTTACCATCACCAAACGAGACGGGTCACAAGCCCTTTTCTCTCTTGACAAGATCATGAATGCCATCGTCAAGGCATTCGACAGTGTAGATTGCCCAGCCGACTTAGGTACAATCTCCAAGATTCTCAGCCATCTGGATATCCATGACGATATCACGGTGGAAAACATCCAAAACCAGGTGGAAGAGGCGCTGATGCGCGAAGGCTTCTACAAGGTGGCCAAATCATTTATGCTCTATCGCCAGGCCCACACTGAGGACCGCGAGACACTGGCCAAGTTGCAGTTCCTGGCAGAATACTGCGAGTCGGTAAATGCTGCCACGGGTTCCAAGTACGATGCCAACGCCAATGTGGAGCACAAGAACATTGCCACACTGATCGGCGAACTGCCCAAGTCAAACTTCATCCGTCTGAACCGTCGTCTTTTGACTGACCGTATCAAAAAGATGTACGGCAAGGAACTGGCCGACGAATATATTAACAAACTGACCCACCACTTTATATATAAGAACGACGAGACCAGTCTGGCCAACTACTGCGCCTCGATCACGATGTATCCCTGGCTCATCGGCGGTACCGTGGCCATTGGCGGTAACTCCACGGCCCCCACGAACCTGAAGTCGTTTGCGGGCGGATTTGTGAACATGGTGTTCATGGTCAGTTCGATGCTCAGTGGTGCCTGTGCCACACCCGAGTTCCTGATGTACATGAACTACTTCATCGGCAAGGAGTACGGCGAGGACTACTGGAAGCGTCCTAATGACCAGGCCGACCTCAGCCTGAAGAAGCGCACCATCGACAAGGTGATCACTGACTACTTTGAGCAGATCGTCTATACGCTGAACCAGCCTACGGGTGCCCGTAACTATCAGGCCGTGTTCTGGAACATCGCCTACTATGACAGGTATTATTTCGAGTCGATCTTCGGCGACTTCTACTTCCCCGATGGCTCGAAGCCCGACTGGGATGGACTCTCCTGGTTGCAGAAGCGCTTCATGAAGTGGTTCAACAAGGAGCGTACGAAGACCCTCCTGACCTTCCCCGTGGAGACGATGGCCCTTCTGACCGACGAGAATGGCGAGTGCCGCGACAAGGAGTGGGGCGAGTTCACCGCCGAGATGTATAGCGAAGGACACTCGTTCTTCACCTATATGAGCAACAACGCCGACTCGCTGAGTTCCTGCTGCCGTCTGCGCAATGAGATCACGGACAACGGTTTCAGTTATACCCTCGGTGCCGGTGGTGTATCGACGGGTTCGAAGAGCGTGCTCACCATCAATCTGAACCGCTGCATCCAGTTTGCCGTGAACCACGAACTCGATTATCTCGACTACCTCGGCAGTATCATCGACCTCTGCCACAAGGTGCAGTTAGCCTATAATGAGAATCTTAAGGAACTGCAGGAGCACGGCATGCTGCCGCTGTTCGATGCCGGCTATATCAATATCGGCCGTCAGTACCTGACCATCGGCATCAACGGTCTCGTGGAGGCTGCCGAGTTCATGGGTCTGAAGATCACACCCAACGACGAGTACCTGCACTTCGTACAGGGCATCCTCGGCCTCATCGAGAAGTACAACAGGCAGTATCGCTCGAAGGACGTGATGTTCAACTGCGAGATGATCCCCGCCGAGAACGTGGGTGTGAAGCACGCCAAGTGGGACCGTGAGGACGGCTACTTCGTGCCCCGCGACTGCTACAATTCTTACTTCTATGTGGTGGAGGACGACTCGCTGACGATCATCGACAAGTTCAAACTCCATGGTGCTCCCTACATCGAGCACCTCACCGGCGGCTCCGCCCTGCACATGAACCTCGAGGAGCATCTCTCGAAGGAACAGTACATGAAGTTGCTGAAGGTGGCCGCCAAGGAGGGTTGCAACTACTTCACCTTCAACATCCCCAACACCGTCTGCAACGACTGCGGCCATATCGATAAGCGCTACCTGAAGGAGTGTCCGCACTGCCATTCTAAGAATGTGGATTATATGACGCGTATCATCGGCTATCTGAAGCGCGTCTCGAACTTCTCACAGGCCCGTCAGGAAGAGGCCGCCCGCCGTTACTACGCCCTGGCAGACTAAGCGATGCTGAAGTACGTTAATACAGGGATTGTTTTTCAGGAGATACCCGACGAAGTGACACTGGCAATTAACATCAGTAATTGTCCGTGTCACTGTCCGGGGTGTCACAGCCATTATCTCTGGGAGGATATCGGCCTCCCCCTGAATGCCGATGCCATCGATGCTTTCGTGGAACAGTATGGCGAGGACATTACCTGTATCTCCTTCATGGGTGGCGACAACGATCCCATGGGGGTCAATCTGCTGGCGCAGTATATCCACGAAGAGCATCCGCAGTTCAAGGTGGCCTGGTACAGTGGCAAGACCGTCATCTCGCCCATCGTCACCAAACAGGACTTCGACTACATCAAGATCGGCCCTTTCATCAAGCACCTTGGCCCTTTGAAGAAACCCACCACCAACCAGCGTCTTTACCGTCAGAACGAGCACGGCGAGTTCGAGGACATCACCTCGCGGTTCTGGAAGAAATAACAAACCCCAAATATGAAAAAGCTATTCTTTACCCTTGTGCTGGCCCTGTCGGCTATAACCGCCTCTGCCATCGTCACCGTCCCCATCAGGGGCACCGTCATCAGTCCTGCCGATCCTCATATTCAATATGCGGGACGCATCAGTTTCGCCAATCCGGAGCGCCCCACGTGGAACTTCCCAGGCATCCAGATCATGGCCGCCTTTGAGGGCACTTCGCTGCGTATGATGGCCAAGCCCCAGAGTGGCTACTTCATGGCACAGATCGATCAGGCCGAACCTTTCAAGGTGGCCTTCCGTGGGGAGCGCGATTCCGTGGTCACCCTCGCCACCGCCCTGCCCGAAGGTCGTCACCTCGTCCGTCTGATGTACGTCATCGAGGGTTATGAGTTCTTCCCAGAGTTCTGGGGCTTTGTGCTTGACAAGGGCTGCCGTCTCGTTGAGGCTCCCCCCTTCCCCGACAGAAAAATCGAATTCATCGGTAATTCCATCACCTGCGGCTATGGCAATGAGGGACTGGACAAATTTGAGCATTTCGACTACGCCACGGAGAACCATTACTATTCCTACGCCTCCATCGCTGCCCGTAACCTTGAGGCCCAGCACTGGGTCGTCGCCCGTAGTGGCATCGGAGCCTATCGTAACTACGACGGGCCGAAGACTGGCAATCCCGAGTCTTGCATGCCTGTACAATATGAATATACGGGCTATGCCTGGAAACCCGAACTACGCCAGGAGACCTCGTTCCTGAGTGATAAGTGGGACTTCTCGCGCTATCAGCCTGATGTTGTCTGTATCAACCTCGGCACCAACGACCTCTCCACTAACAACTATGATCTCAATCTCCTGAAGCAAGGCTACAAGAAGTTGTTGAAGATGGTGCGCCAGCATAATCCGAAGGCAAAGATTGTGTTCCTCACGGGGTCCATGCTCTACAATCAGGAACTGCAGGAGGCTTGTCAACTGCTCGATGAGGTGACTGCTGAGGCCCAGGCCGCTGGCGATAAGGAGGTCTATCGTTTCGACATCCCCCATATCGACGGCGAGGTATTCTTAGGCAACGACTGGCACCCCAATATCTATCAGGATGAGAAGATGGCCAACGAACTGACCGCCTACCTCCGCAAGTTGATGAACTGGTTCTAATTAATAACTGAAAAGTGCATTTTCTTCCCAAATTACTTGCAAAATTCGGGAATATTTCTTATTTTTGCGACAAATAGCAGAACTTGTTTGATAGTGACAAGAATGGAACAGATGAAAATAGCCAAAGTGTGGGTAGATACCACTCATGTTTATGCCGAAACAGAAAACGGCATACGCGCGAGTTATGCTTTCTCTGATTGGCCACGTCTGTCTAACGCCACCGATGAAGAAAGGCAGGATTTTCTTCTTTCTTATTCTGGTATTCACTGGCCTAAGATTGATGAAGATCTAAGTTTTGAGGGGATGTTCGTGGATAATCATATTTGCGAACGTTCACCCAAAGAGGAACTTGTATGTTATCCTGCATATTAACAGAAGTAAAGGGAAGCAGATCTGCTTCCCTTTTTTCTCCTCCCCCCCTTTTATACCTTTGGAAGTGTTTATTACTGGTCATAACTTGATCCGATTGTATTGCCGTAAGCGTCGTAATAGGTCGTGGTAGTTCCACCACCAAAGTTTTCTCTGGTAGTTGAAGAGCCAATGCTGCCTCCATACTGGTCATAGTAATTTGTAGTCGATCCTCCACCATAGTTGGAGCGTGTCGTGGCACTGCCCGTACTGCCACCATACTGATCGTAGTAATTCGTCGTGTAGCCACCGCCATAGTTGGAACGTGTTGTAGAAGAACCCGTATTGCCACCGTATTGGTCGTAGTAGTTTGTCGTCACTCCGCCACCGTAGTTGGAACGTGTCGTTGCACTACCTGTGTTGCCACCATACTGATTGTAATAGTTGGTGGTAGTTCCCCCACCATAGTTGGAGCGTGTTGTTGAAGAGCCGATACTGCCACCATACTGGTTGTAATAGTTGGTGGTGTACTGAGCGTTTGCTGCGATGGCGAATACGACAGCCATCAGTGTCATCATAACCTTTTTCATAATCTTCTCCTTTAATGTGAATAATGTGGTGCAAAAATAGACAATAATCCTTAGTCTTTCAAGTAAAAACAAATAACCAGCCTTGTGAAAATGCAATTTCTTGGTAAAACGTATTGAAGTATCAGTTTTTTATTGTATCTTTGCAAACGAGATATTAATGATATGGGAGTTACATTTGACGATACAGAGAAGAAGTTTGTGTTCGATTTCGAGCATGATGGTGCTGATGATATTGTCAGCCTTACAGGTAATGGCTATCAGGTAAAGGCGTTTGGTAAGTGCTTTTACTATGGTTATGAATTCTCTGAGCAAGTGGAAAGTTCTGTGCGTACAGCATTTATAAAATATGTCAAGTTTACAAATGATCTACAGAACACTCCAAACTTGACAGACTTTATTAAAAACGCGATAGATAATCTCCACAATAAAATCAATCTTTACAATTATGATCTTGTGGTTATGCCAGAGTCTTCGAGTAAGGTGAACCAGTATATGTTGCGTTATATCTACAGATTTGCGCAACCTACATTATATAAGATGACTCTAGTAAAGGCTCTTCCTTCTAATATATCATTCGATATGAAAGCCTACGAGAAACAATATCTTGACGATATCTTAGAGAATGGAATGCCTCGCTATTCGGAAGCTGCCAAAGAGCAGGCGAAGAATTCCATCAACGTCATGTTGGAAATGATTCATCAGAAGGATTACTTTACGATAGCAAAGGACGTAAAAAAGAGCAAACTCCGTCCGTATATCATGAACTTCTTGAGATTTGAATCAGAAGAGGAACGAGAACTTTGTTCAATGATTCGTCAGCAGAACGTTTTGGTTATCGATGATGTAACGACAAGCGGTTCTACATTAAACGAGGTTCTGCGCACGCTCCGTATTCTCAACGAAGATAATGAAATCACAATCTTCAGCCTCATCGGTCGCAATGACCTGATGGCTGAGTCGCTATGATAATATGGATAAAGAGAAATAGCAATCAGTTTCTATCGTGAACGCGAGATGCGACCAGAATGAATAAGACAAAAGACAAAAACAAGAAAGTGCTAAGCCCCTGGTGGAAAGGATTTCTCACCAGTATACTTGGCACGACGATTTCCATCGCTCTGACTTTCGGTACTACGGCATTGGTAAACAGCAAAAAGAAGGCTGATGCCCAGCGGCTGACGGCGATGATGATCATCCAAGATATTGACAACAGCATAGAAACACTGAGAAACATCATGGAGCATGAGGAGAAATGCTACAATGCCGCACAATATGCGACAAACCATATTGACAGCATTGCTGCCTTGTCTGAAGATACGCTGAATCTGCTATTACAATACATTATGCCAGGTATATCAGTCTCATCTAATAGGGAGTTTGATGACTCTAAGGAACGAATCTTCCACAGCAGCCAGGATACTTGGAGCAATTTGAACGATGTCGCCTTTGTCAATAATATTGAGTCATTCTATAAAGACAGGCGCATGATACAAGAACTTATGAAAACTGGCGGCGAATTCTATATCTGGGTAAAACCTACATCTAAGGAAGAGGCGATTCACGTGATACAGAGCGATATTCTCTCGGGATCAAAGGATAATTTTATATCCTATATGGAAAAGAGACTGAAGGAAGAGCGTGTAAAGAACTATATTAGCAATTACTATCAGCGGAAGCAGCTTTTTCAACAGATTGTCGAGGGATGGAGTGGCTTGAATGAAGAGAACAAGTTCCTGATGAATATCACGGAGGAAGATTTCAACACATTTAAGGAAAGTACCATTAAGAAGAACCATGCTGCCAAAGAGAAAGATGTCATAGGAGTGTGGATTGACTCGGTTGTCGTTGACCATCAACAAGAAAACGAATACCGCAAAGACCATACATTCACGATACGTGCAATCCACCATGTGGCTCACCCGATCTACTCTGGCAAGATAGTACGAACAGCAACGCTTGAGGGAACCTGGACTATCGAGGGTGACTCCATCATCGCCATTTTCAATCCGTCAACTTGCAAATTGTCGGCAGATGATAGCGGCATATCTTATGCTAAAAGAAATGCGTGACTCCATAAGAAGATTCGTCGATTTGTGGTTGGTTGGCGAGAAACAATTGCGCGACCTTAAGCAGTCAATAACCGAACAGGGCGTCAGACAATCCAGAGCCACAAACATCGACCTGACAGGCAAGAGGCTTGAACTGACTAATCCTCAAAAGGAGACAACGCATTACAAGCGGAAAGAGTGAATTATTCGTATCTTTGCCACCAAGGGTGCGGTGTGTACTGGTAGAATTTCCAATGCTATCGGTCAACTTCTTTGGCGAGGACTTGACGAATAAAAGCATTGATTGACATACCTGCCCTTTGGGCAAGCATGGCGATGGCACTATGAATCTCGGGTGATATTCCCTTATTGCCCAGTTCGAAACCACATTGTTTGAACAATGCCGTCATCTCCTCAAAAGTGAAGTCACGAGGTAGGTCCCTGAATCGCATAATAAGTTTGTCTTGTCGAACTCACAAGAAATACTTGTTAGTTCGACAAGAAGGTAGCAGGGGGGAATCGATACAATGATTATCTCCTCTTCTTTCTGGCTTTAAGGGATTGCAAAGCAGCAGTCGCCTGGTAGCAACCGTATTTCTTTCCTTTGCGGTAATCTTTCTTGGCTTGTCTCAGATTTCCCAATTGTTCATTGGCATATCCTCGAAGATAATAGATGTCACCATTATAATAAGATGTCTCCAGAGCTTGGTTCGCAAAGTAGATTGCAGAACTCCATTGGCTATTATGAAAGGCATCTATTGCCTGATTGGCATAATGCTCAAACAAAGCCTGTTTCCTGGCCTCCACTCTTGCTCTCATTTCAGCATGAGCCAGAGCCATATTCATGGTTTGAGTATCATATAAATCCGTTGTTGGCAACTGTGCCCATGTATCATAAGCATAAACCTGAGCATTGGCATTCAAAGCCATCATGCACAACATTGTTAATACCATCTTTTTCATAACTTGAATAATTTATAAGTTACCATGACCAGATGGAAGTGTTTTCATTATTGCTACGCTGCTGAGTAGTGGTATTCCCAAACGAATCCGTATAGCTGGAGGAAGAACCAACGCTTTGTCCATAACTGTCCTTATAGGTCGTGGAAGTATTTCCGAAGCTGTCAGTATAGGAGTTTGACGTGCCTTTTCTTTGGCCATAAGAGTCAGAATAAGTTGTTGTGGTGTTTCCGAAACTATCCGTATAGCTCCTGTCTGTTCCTGTGGTATTACCATATCGATCACGATGAGTCGTAGTGGTGTTTCCATACGAATCTGTATAAGTCGACGAAGTACCGATCGTGTTACCATAACGGTCTCGATGAGTAGTTGTCGTATTTCCGTAACTATCGGTGTACGATGAAGAAGTGCCAGTAGTCTCGCCGTATTGATTGCGGTGTGTACTGGTAGAATTCCCAAAACTATCGGTATATCTTGACGATGTACCAACATTGTACTGAGCATTTGCTGCGATGGCAATCATGACAGCCACCATTGTAATCATTAACTTTTTCATAATTCCCTTATCATTTTTAATGTTCGTGCCGCAAAAGTAAGGAATAATCCCACATCCTCCAAGCAAAAACCGAAAACAAGCCTTGCGAAAACATGTTTTTCCTCTTCCTATATTCTTTGTTTCAAAGAAATATTGTATCTTTGCACAATCCTAAACGTATAGAATATGCCTACTAAGAACATCTTTGCCGGATTTGGAGTAAGATCAGAGTTCGTGAATTTGATATACACAGAACTGATGAAACGCGAGTTTGTCAGTTATGCCGATGTACTTGCCTTGTATTGTGGCAGACCGAAAGGTTACTACGATAAGATGGCTTGCAATAGCGAACCTGGTTATGGCGAACTGAAGAAAGCATTCCCTGAGGTTTTGAAGGCTCTTGAAAAGACTTGCCCAGGATGCATCAAGGATAATGGGCAGAATAAGGGAAAGGCATATAAATATATTGGTAAGAATGATGACCCCTTATCTGAGGAGCGAAAGGCTGTTGTTCAGAAGTCCGTAGAGGATTATGTGGCATTTTGCAAGGCGTCAGCAGGTATTATGCCTGCAAGTTGGTTTTCTTCATTCTTTGAGAATACACAATTGCTGTTGGATACAAACAGAGAATCAAAAGATGGTGAAGTGAGTATTTGCAGTGGACTCGAGCAAAACCTTACGAATATAGATTTGCTGCCTGTATTCTATAAGGCCATTGCCAGTAAAAAGGTTCTCCGTTTCGACTATCAGCGATTTGGTCAGGAACCATTCTCTTTAGTTTTCCATCCCCAATTCATCAAAGAATATAATGGTCGCTGGTTTGTATTTGGCGAGGCTGAAAGGCAACGGGTAGGCGAGCAAAGCTCGGGAATTCGCGAGCCCTATCAAGCCTATAATGTACCATTAGATCGAATCGTTGGCGAAGTCAGCGAGGTGAAT
>JAFRMM010000022.1 GCA_017430675.1 Prevotella sp. | reverse complement strand
TACCAGGAGAGCATCAAGGACTACTGGGACTACTACAGCACCATGACGACTTCCTACAACAAGGGTAAGGCTAAGGGGCTGGCCGAGGGACAAGCCAAAGGACGTGCAGAAGGCATGGCTAAAGCCAACCGCGAGAATGGCCGCAGGATGAAGGCTGACGGTATGACTGTAGAACTGATAGCGAAATACACCAACCTGACAGTTAAGGAGATAGAAGAACTCTGATATCATCCCGAAATCAAAAATAATTCCTGAAATGCTTGGTCGTTTCGGGAATTTTTCTTATCTTTGCCGACGGAGCGGGAAGGACCCGCTCTGGCAGAAGAAGCGTAATGCTCTAAACTTGCGAACGGAAACCTAGGAAATTTTCAAAAGCAAGGCTGAAATAGGCAGGAGGGCAGAACGGCTTCCACGCATAGCGCGTGGGGCTGTACTCCATTTTCTTATTTCAGGTTTTCCTAGGACCTCCGTTCGGAACTGGTAAAAAACAGTCCCACGCTTCTGCTATGTGGTAAATGAATTAATGAATAAGTAAATAACTAAAAACTAAAAAATGATGAAAAAAAGAAAACTATTCTTTGTGCTACTCTTAGCACTGTTGCCTTTAATTGGATGGACGCAACAAGATTATGGTCAGCATGTAAGCATGAAACGAACAACTGGTGATAGTATTCAATATAATCTTCGCTTTAATAGTTATATTAAGCCTGTAATTAAAGATGATAAGGTTGTATGGTCCTTTCTAAATATAGAAGACTTAAATGGGGATTATGTTATTGATGGGGAAGAACTAAACAATCCAGTTGAGAAATTCACCATTGATAATATGGAAAGTCTTGACTTCCGAAGTTTTGAATATGATGAGAAAGTTGTAAGGGAAGCATTGATTGAATTCTATCATGCAATGGATGGAGATAACTGGTCACGTCATGATAACTGGTGTACCGACAAACCAATATGGGAATGGTATGGTATAAATAACTGTGATGAAAATCAGATAGGGTATAAAGCCCCTTGGGTCGGTTCTATTTGGATGGGATCTAATAATTTATCAGGAAAAATACCAGATTGTATCGAGAAAATGGGTCCTATTGAAATAATAGGCTTACCTGCTAATAATATTGAAGGTGAACTTCCTGTATGCATAGGTAATATATACACTTTAAATACTTTATATTTATTTGATAACAAAATATCAGGATCTATTCCAATAGAAATTGGAAAGTTACCTAATCTATCTACATTTAATTTTGAGAAAAACCAATTTGAGGGTTCACTTCCAGAGGCATTCATATTGTCATGTATGGATCATAAAGGAATGCCAGGTAATAATTTCTCTTTATTTAATAATAATTATAATGGGAAAGTATCTAAAAGCATCCAAGAACATCCCCGTTTCGCTGAATTTTGGCCTGGGATAGTTGTTCAAAATACACCATTAGATGTGTCTGACCTAGTTATACCAGCCCCAGATTTTACCACAATTGATTTGGATGGGGAAATATTGAATCTTGGAGAGATATACAAGAAGAACAAATTTACCCTTCTTTACAAATGGGGATTCTGGTGTCCTTATTCTGAGGTTTTCAACCAAAAATTGGTACCTGCATATAAAGCCTATAAAGATAAAAGTTTTGAAATTATAGGAATACATTATGATCTTAGTGTTGATGATGGATTGGCAGATTATATAAAAGATCACGATATTCCATGGCGAAACAGCATCGCAAGAGACTGGGATAATCCTAATTATGATGGTAATGGTATTTTTCAATGGGGTGGCACTCCCAATGTATTTCTTGTGGATCAAGAAGGCCATATTGTCTTTAATAGTTTAATGGATAATAATGGTAATAATATGATTGGAACAGAATATCGTAATGAATTATTTGCATATTTAGAGGAACAGTTTGGACCAGTTGACTATAACTATTATACTTCTACAGACTATTCTCACGATGGCGAGGTGGTAACACTGCAGAAGGCAACAAAGGGCAATGGTTTTGACCTCGTGTTTGTTGGTGAAGGCTTTACTGATAAAGATATTGAAGATGGTGGTCGTTTCGATCAGCGTATGAACGAAGCATTGGAACAGTTCTTTGCCTATGAACCATATACTTCTTTGCGAGACCGATTTAATGTCTATGCGGTGAAGGCTGTATCACCAAATGCGGAGTTTGTAGATGGTTGCACTCATGCTATTGATGTAGATTATGAAAAAGCACTTGAATACGCATCGAAAGTAACAGAATTGATACCTGACCGTCCGATGCGTGTTACTGTTGTCTATAACAATTCAAGTGGGGGACGTAGTTTCTGCATGATGATGGAGGATGATTCCTATGTCTGCTATGCAATGGATGGTGTTACCAAAGTTCTTAATCACGAATCTGGTGGTCATGGAATTGGACGTCTATTAGATGAATATGTGGAAGAAGATGGTGAGCATTCGATTCAAATTCCAGATGAAGAGAAAACGGAACTGGATAATGTTTGGACCTCTTTCGGCTGGGGCGCTAACGTGGATTGGCGCTCGGATCCTACAGAGGTGAAGTGGTCGAAGTTTATCAGTGACGAGCGTTATGCCGATGAGAAGATTGGTGTGTATGAAGGCAGTTATCTCTATCAGTACGGTGCCTATCGTCCAACGGAGAACAGTATGATGCGCTATAACGATACGCCATTCAATGCACCTTCACGTGAAGAAATCTACAAGCGTGTGATGAAGGAGTCGGATGGTGACAGTTGGACATACGACTACGAGACGTTCGTGGCATTTGATGCTCCTGGTCGTGAGCAGTTTGTCAACAGTTTGAAGAGCGCCAGTAGGGCTCGTGGAGAGAATGTTCCGAAGACTCAACTCTTACAGCGTACGGCTCCCCCTGTTTTCTTGAAAGGAACTTGGCGTGATGCCCTGAAGAGAAAGTAATCAAAACGATGTAGAACGATTAGAAGAAAGAAAATATGAACACAATAAGTATCAATCGTAGGCATTGGGCTATTTGGCTCTTCATGCTTGTTTGGCTTCCCATAACAGGACTGGCACAGACTGCTGCATTTGAAATGGTAGTTGAGAAGACCAATGGAACGGAATTGGCCTTCAGAATAACGGATGATTACCCGCTACTCCAATATCAATATGGTGGCGATGAGGGTATAAATACAATTGAAATTCAGACAGAAAAAGGCAAGACATCTGTTCCCTGTCCTGAAATCAAACGACTATATACCCGAGAAGTGCAGATTGTACCAGCCGATATTGCAATTAATCCTAAAGCAATAGAAGGACTGATCTATACAAGCAATGCACAGGATTTGATAAATGCGGGCTCATCTGACACGGGCACCATCCAGTATTCACTTGATGGCGAGACCTACAGCACGAACATCCCACAGGGAACCGATGCAAAAGAATACACCGTTTATTATAAGGTAATAGGTGATGAATACCACAGCGACGTTGCCGCCGTATCATTCAAAGTGACTATCAGTCCGAAGACCGTCACCACCCCGACGATCACGCTGAGCGAGCCAAGTTATACCTATGATGGAAATGCCAAAGAACCGACTGTGACTGTGAAAGACGGCGAGAAAGTTATC
>JAFRMM010000204.1 GCA_017430675.1 Prevotella sp. | reverse complement strand
TTCTTGGCAAGCCAAAGACCCAACAGCATCAGGGCGGGAATTATTACGAAAACACTTAATATACTCATATTTCTTTTTCTTTCTCAACTACGAATTACACTAATTACACTAATTAATAATTCGTATCATTCGCGTAATTCGTAGTCATTTATTCATATACACAGTAATATTAATGTTAATGCAACCGTACCCGTGAGGAACCACACGGCATACTGGCGCACGTCGCCACTCTGCCAGGGACGGATAGACTCACCAGCCTCGTTGGCACCCCACGCCATGAAGTTGAACGTGCCATCGACCACATGACGGTCGAACCAGGCAATCGGCGTGGAGACGCAACGGAAGATGATACGGTGGGTGACGTACTGCCAGATCTCGTCCTGATAGAAACGCTTGTAGGCGGCACGGTGCAGACGCGGGAACGTCTTATACAGACGGTCGGCGATAGGCTGCGACTCACCCTTGTAGATATAAGTAGCCAGACAGATGCTCAGGATGGCGATGACCGTCGAGGTCAGCGCGATCTGCGTGTCGAAGTGGATCGTATAGTCCTTGCCGCTGGCAGAGACGAAACTGCCGAAGGAGCCGCCCCAGCCGAGGAAGCCACCCAAGGTGGAGTAGATACCCACACCGACGGTAATCACACAGAGCACAATCAGGGGAATCGTCATCGAGAGGGGAGCCTCGTGAGGCGTATGGTGCTCGTGAGCCGAGCCTTGCTCGGCATGACAGTTTTTCACTGCGTTCTCCGTTCCCCAGAAGATGCCGTAGTACAGACGGAACATATAGAAGGCCGTCATGGCAGCGATACCCGTCATGATCCACCCCACCACAGGACTGTACTGGAAGCAGGCGGTGATGATCTCATCCTTCGAACTGAAGCCCGAGAAGAAGGGGATGCCGGCAATCGCCAGACAGGAGATGAGGAAGGTGATATGCGTGATCGGCATATACTTGCGGAGACCACCCATCAGCGCCATCTCATTGGAATGGACGGCGTGGATGATACAACCTGCGCCAAGGAAGAGACAGGCCTTGAACATGGCGTGGGTGAACAGGTGGAACATACCAGCCATGTAACCCAACTGCGTGTGATCGTCCATCAATGCCTCATGGCCTGGCATGCTGACGCCGAGAGCCACCATCATGAAGGCGATCTGCGAGATTGTGGAGAAAGCCAGCACACGCTTGATGTCGCTCTGGGCACAGGCCACGGCAGCGGCATAGAAGGCGGTGAACACACCCACCCAGACCACGATGCTCATCGTGTGGGGCGCAAAGGCCATCCACAGGGGGAACATACGGGCGATCTGGAACACACCGGCCACCACCATCGTAGCAGCGTGGATCAGTGCACTGACAGGTGTCGGACCCTCCATGGCATCGGGCAGCCAGATGTGCAAGGGGAACATGGCAGACTTACCGGCACCACCGATGAACATCAGCGTCAAGGCTGTGGGGATGATAAAGCCGCCAGCCGTAATGGCACGACCGTAGTCGTTCATGATAAACGGTGTGGTGCCCTCGCCCATGATCACCTCCGTGCCGTGTCCGGCAAAACTGAAACTGAACGAGTCTGTGAAGTAGCCGAACATCAGGATACCGATGAGGAAGAACATATCGGCGAAGCGCGTCACGATGAATGCCTTCTTCGAGGCGGCGATGGCGGGCTTCAACGGATAGTAGAAGCCGATGAGCAGGTAAGAGGAGACACCCACCAACTCCCAGAACATATACATCTGGAAGATATTGGTGGCGAGCACCAGACCCAGCATCGACATCGTGAAGAGGCTCAGGAACGCATAGTAGCGCTGGAAGCCCTTCTCACCGTGCATGTAGCCGAACGAGTAGATATGCACCATCAGCGACACCGTGGAGATCACAATCAGCATAACGACACTGATGGGATCCAGCAGGATGCCAAGGTCGAAGTGCAGATTGCCCAACGGCAGCCAGGTGAAGTTATATGGCACGATTGTCGGATAGATGTCGTTCACGCGGTCAGCACCGAAGTACTGGAAAGCGCAGAGATACGACAGGATCGTGACAATGCCTAACGAACAGGTGCCGATGAGTCCGGCCACCTTATGCTGCATCTTCATGCCAGCCAGTCCAAGAATGATGAACGACAGCAGCGGCAGAAGCATTATAAAAATTGTGTAACTAAACATAATTTCTTAATTCTTAATTCTTAACTCTTAACTACTATCGTTTCATATTCTGGATAGCATCAACACTGTCGCTCTTGAACTGGCGATAGACATTGATGATGATCGCTATGGCCACTGCACTTTCCGCTGCAGCGACACCTATCACAAAGAGGGTCATGAACATACCCTCGTTACCATTGGGATACAACAGGCGGTTGATGGCGGCAAAGTTGATATCAACAGCATTGAGCACCAACTCCACGGAAATGAGCATGGCGATCAGGTTGCGACGGGTGACAAAGCCATAGACACCGATAAAGAACAACAGTGCACTCAGCACAAAATAACACTCAACAGGTATCATACGTCTTTCTCCTCCTTTCTTGCTACAACCAAACCTCCGATGATACATGCCAGCAGGAATACTGAGATGAACTCGAAAGGCAGTACATACTGATATTTGCCAGAACCAACGAGGGCCATACCAATCTCCTTCATCGGCACCTCTACGTTGGCCATCTCCTGCGTGATGAAGCCAGCCTTCAGCAGAATCAGACTGACAACTACCAGTCCGGCCAGAGCGGCCAGGCCACCAGCAATCATCTTACTGGACTTCACACGTTCCTCAAAACCCTGAAGGGTGCGCTTGCTCACCAACTGGATGGCGAACACATAGATCATCGTCACGCCACCGGCATAGACAGAGATCTGGGCAGCCCCAAGATATGTATAGTCGAGCAGGAAATAGATGCCTGCTACGCCAAAGAGCACGAACAACAGGAATGTTGCGGCTCGCATAATCCGCTTCGTCATCACACATAAAACGGCAGAACCAAGTATGACAACTGCGAGAATGATAAACATAACTGTATTTGCCATAATGCGTTACTTCGTTTTAGTGTTAAACTTACCGATCTCCCACTCTGCACCGCCATCGATCAGGTTAGGCAGTGAACCACCAGCATAGACTTCATCATTCAGGTGGAGCACCAACTTAGAACGGTCGAACACAGCGTTCTCGAAATCATTCGTAAACTCGATAGCGTCGAAGTTGTAGGCGTTGGTACAGAGTTGGCAGAACATACAGTCGCCCAAGTCATACGCATAATCGTCGAGCACCTTCTTTTTCTTGCCCGTCTCAGGATCCTCAGCCATGTGAGCCGTGATCTTGATGGTTCCGTTGGGGCAGGCCTTTTCGCACAATGTGCAAGCCGTACACTTGTAACTGCCGTCCTCGTTGCGCTTGAACACCAGGCGCCCACGGTGACGCTTCGCCACATGGAGTGTGGTCTTGCGGTTCTCGGGATACTGCTCAGTCGATTTGTTGGTGAAGAAGTCCTTGAAGTATTCCTTCCAGGAAGTCTTCATGCCAACAGCCAGCGTCTTCAAGCCGTGCCCGATTTCTCCGAAATATGTTTTGTTATCTTCCATATCTTTTCTAGTTTTTTCTAGGATTGCCTAGGATTGCCTAGGATTACCTAGGATTGCCTAGGATATCCTAGGTACACCTATTTTATATATAGCCCCAGGGCCACCACAACAGTCATAATCACCAAGTTGATGAGCCCCAATGGCATCAGGTACTTCCATTCCAGTTTCAGAATCTGGTCGATACGCAGACGGGGGAACGTCCACTTAATCCACATCAGGATCCACACGAGGAAGAAGGTCTTACCCAGGAACCAGAAGATGCCGGGGATATAGTCCATCACCGCGTCGAAGCCATCGATGCCGATGTTCACAGGTGCCCAACCGCCGAGGAACACCGTAGCGGCGATACCAGCGATGATAAAGAGGTTCAGGAACTCTGCGAGATAGAAGAAGCCGAAGCCCATACCCGAATACTCGGTGTGGTGTCCAGCCGTCAACTCACTCTCGGCCTCGGCCATATCGAACGGACCACGGTTGGCCTCAGCATTGCCAGCGATGAGGAATACGAAGAAGGCAATCAGCGCAGGGATATGTCCCTGGAAGATGAGCCACTTCCATGGCCCCGTCTGTGCCTCGACGATGCCAGACATCTGCATCGTACCCGTCAGGATCACGGCGGTGATCAGACAGAGGCAGAGCGACATCTCGTATGAGATCATCTGCACAGCACCACGCATGGCCGAAACCACGGAGTACTTGTTGTTAGAACCCCAACCTGCGAGGAAAATACCCACCACACCGATCGAAGAGATGGCCGTGAGCAGGAATACACCCACGTTGAAATCGAGCACCGTCGCACCATTGTTCCAGGGCAGGAACGAGAAAGCACCCACGGAACCGATGATCACCAGGAGAGGAGCGACGAGATAGAGCAGTTTGTCGGCCTTATCGACGATGAAGATCTCCTTGATGAGCATCTTCAGCACGTCGGCAAACACCTGCAGCAAGCCCCAGTAGCCTACGCGCATCGGACCCAGACGGCACTGGAAGTAGGCACACACCTTACGCTCCATGAATATTAGTACAATCGCGATCAACGCGTATCCCACGAGGATAGCCGTGCCGACCAAGATGCACTCAATCAATATCGCAAACCAGTCAGGACACCCTACGGTGACCTTGAGGAACTGGTCGAACCATTGTGTAACTAAACTAAAATCGAACATATATTCTTTTCTTTATCGACTACGAACTTAACGAATTTCACTAATTATTTGGTGCAACCAATTCGTATAATTCGTGTAATTCGTAGTTGTTCATTATTATCTGTCGATATCTGGTATTACAACATCAATAGCGGCACAGGTGGCAATCAGGTCGGCAATCTTCTGGCCACGGAGCATCGGGTCGAAGGCACCTACCAACGAAAGTCCCATCGGACGCATCTTCATGCGATAGGGGCTCTTGTCGCCACGAGAATCGAGATACACGCCGAACTCAC
>JAFRMM010000203.1 GCA_017430675.1 Prevotella sp. | reverse complement strand
GGGTGTGCAGAGGGTGTACACCCTGTGGGAGGTAAATCAGACATTACCTTAGACTTGCCAAGTACTATCCTGCGCTCGAAAAGCATTGACTTTTCGTTGAATTCTCGAGAGAATTGGGGCAAAAGGCAGTGCCCTGGCATCGTCTGGAACCTCTGGACGGTCATATTCTCGTGAGAATTGAATCACATGAAGATCTGTACACCCTCTGTACACCCTGTCACCCTACAAAACAGGGTGCAAAGTCCCTGTACATCGGCATTTGTACACCCTGACACCCTCAAATGCGCAATAAGTTCATGCCAACTTGTTCATGTCGTCGCCGATGCCGGGGGTATATCCCCAGTTGTCGGGGTTGCTCGTCGTCAGCAGTTGCGCGCGATGTTGCAGCAGTATCACCTTGCATGTCGGCTTCTCGTATCTCTTTTTCATCGTCCTTTTCATTTTTAATCCCTGCATTATAGCCGCCCCTTATCAAGGGGCTCTAAACCTGTTACTTTATCACGACCTTGAACTTCGCTCGAGATCGTTCACGTTCGGAAGAACTCGAGCAAGTTCGTTTTCTTCTCTCACTTAATCACGACCTTGCGGCCATTGTTGATATACACACCTGTATCAAACTCGCCCCGCGTAGTGCGGCGGGCGGCATTCTGTGTACCGTTGAGCACACCGTTATATTCCAGATAGCAACTGAACGGCCTCAGGTATGTCTCACGCCGTGCGCTGACGAACTGACCCGTTGCCTGCCCGTCGTTGTCCTGAGCCATGAAACCGTAGATGGTGCCGTTCACCACGGCCTCGTCCGTCGCCAGCCAGTGCTTCTGCTCATACGTGCCGTGGAAGGTGAAGCCCGCCGTGCCGTCTGCCGTCTTCGGGTCGCTGCCGATGCTGACATCGACACTGGGGAAGGTGATGTTCGTCAGGTCGTTCGTGGCCTCGAAGATGTACGGCTTGTTCGCCTGCAGCCCGCTTGTCCGCTCCGTCATCACCACTTTGCCGGATGCGATGCCCGTAAACTCCCACACCTTGCCGTATTGGAGCAGTTCCTCAGGGGCGTATGGCAGGCAGACCGTCTGCTTCTTCCCTGCGGGGAACGAGCGCTTCAGCGCCACGTTCTTCCCGTTACCGTTGCTCAGGATGCTCACGTCGTTGCCCTCATCGATGATGTAATCCAGCGGCTCAATGGCGGTGGCGTAATCGTTCCAGCCAGTCTTGTATGTGTTCAGGCTGCTACTGGGCACAAAGATCTTGCGGTCAGCGGCATTGCCATCAAAAGCACCTAATCCGTATGTCGTCAATGATGAAGCAAAGATGGTGACCGATGCTAGGGCGGTACAATTATCGAAAGCAACGATGCCAAGGCTCGTCACGCTGGAGGGAATCGTCACCGATGTCAGTCCCGTATTGTAAAAGGCATAACTGGTGATAGTCGTCAGACCCTCTGGGAGCGTGATACTGGTCAGGCTCGTACATCCGTCGAAGGCATAGTCACGGATAGCCTCTAACGTGCATCCTTCCTCGAAAGTGACATCCTGCAGGGCAGTATGGCTTTGGAAGTCACGTTGACCAATGTGGGTAACGCCTGCGCCGATGACCAAGTGCTGAATGCTGTTCTTGTAAGATTCCCAAGGACGGGAAGCATTGGTGGGGACATTGCCCATCTCGCCGTCGGTACTGCCGCGAGTGATGGTAAGCGTCTGCGTTGACTCGACGTACGCCCATGTGAAATGCGTTGTTGTAGCACCGGCGTCTGCCCACGCCGTCTGCACAGTCATCGTGAGCATCATCACGAGCAGTATCGCCGCCCGCATTAGAAATAGTTTCCAGGTTTTGGTTTCAGTCTTCATATTCTTCAATGTTAATTAAGTGATTCTGGTAGGGATAAAAAACACTGCGGCTTTCCTTGGTTCGTTCCAAGGAAAGCCGTATATGGCCCTTTCGGGCATTTCAATAAGTAAGTCTGCGCCAGTAAGTCTAACTGGACGTATGGGGAGGGGTAATTGTTATCGTCTCACGCATGATGCGGCCCGCCAGTACCTCGGTCCATATCTTGTGATACGGACTGCGGCTGGGCAGCGCCTGCAGCAGACAGTTCTTGCTCTGGCAAGCGAACAAGTTCGAGTGGGTGTCAAGAACGACGCGTCGCATAGCCGTAGGGGGTACTAATGCTGTTCAGGGCGTTCAGCAGTTCCAGTTGTGCCATTTGTGAATAACTCATAAGCGTGTCGTTTGATAATTTGCCGCAAAGATACACTTTTATTTCCAATTATGGTGCATTTGCCCCCACCTTTTTATTATAATTAAGGTAAATGACGAACGAAGCAAGCGCAAAAGCGGTCGAGGTTTCCCGCCCTTCATTTCTCTACATTTATCATACTACACCGCCACACCCGTCCGCATCACTTCGCGGTAGAGGGGAGAATCCTCTTCGTCCTCCATTAGAACGGGTTCGATGAGTGTGTTCACTTTGCGGACATCGCCACAGATGTCTGCCCACTGATGCCACTTATCTACAATAATACCGGGGGGGACGATGACTGCTACGTCAATGTCGCTGTCAGGGGTGGCGTAGCCCTTGGCGTACGAGCCGTACATATAGACCTTCGGCTCAGTTTGATAGCGTGGTGTTACGACTCGCTTGTAGAGTCGGACGATGTCGAGGGCTTCGTCTCTAGTAAGCGTTCTTCTATCCATTGCGTCAATTCTTTTGTTATCGTGATGATATGCTGACATGCCTCATTGCTAAGCATGTGGGCGACAGCGTCCTTCTGTTCGGGGTAGCGGGCCTCGATGTACATGGGAACCATTAGGTCGAGGAAACTGAGTTGGTCGTCTGTGAGTTGGTCGATAAGCCCGCAGTCCTCCAGCAACTTCGAGTGGCTGTGGGTAAAGCGCGGGTCGTCATCGTGAGTAGCGACATAGTATGCTTTTAGTGCCTTCTCAATTGCTTGATGGCAGAGGAATGCACATAGAGCCAGTGCCCTCCCTGAAAGAGACACTCGGCGGCACTGATGTCATCGTGTACGTGGTCGAGCCACTTCTGTACGATGTCTTCTCTTGCCATATTCGCGTCGTTTTTATGATTTCGGTGCAAAGATAAGAAAAGTTTTTGAATTATTGGGCGAATAGAGGAAAAAAGTGATAAAATGACATGAAAGGGCGGGAATCCGTGCCGACAGGCAGGTAATCGACATGATTTCCTTCACCTCGTAGCCCTTGCTCTTCATCCTAGGCTGCTCTCTCATAAATCAGGATTATATCGCGTTCTACACTCTCGCGGGCGAAGGAACCGAAGAGCCATGCCTTCACGACTGGCTGCGTCTTGAAGCAGTCGGCGATGGCGTGTTGCATTGTCTGGGTGCTCATAAGCGTGTCGTTTAATAAAATGTTCGACATAATCAAAAATCCCCGCCAGCGTACTGGCGGGGATTCCTTATCTGGATCTGTCTATTTTAGAAGTCCATGTTGTCGAGGGAGTCGCTGAAGTCCTTCGGCTGGCTCTCCTTCGGAGCCTCTTCCTGTTGCTCCTGATGCTCAGGACGCGGACGGTGCTCGTTGCGGTCTCCGCGGTCACGGCGATCACCACGGTCGCGACGGTCGCCACGATCCGGACGACGGTCACGGCGGTCACCGCGCTCGGGGCGCTCGCGGCGCTCTCCACGCTCACGGGCGGGACGCTCCACATACCCCTCGGGTTTCTCGATCAGCACGCGGTGAGAGAGTTTGTACTTACCCGTCTTAGGATCGATCTCGAGCAACTTCACCTGGATATGGTCGCCCTCCTTGATGCCAGCCTCCTCGACGGTCTCGAGGCGCTTCCAGTCGATCTCGGAGATATGGAGCAGACCATCCTTGCCGGGCATGATCTCCACGAAGCAGCCGTAAGGCATGATGCTACGGACCACACCGTCGTAGGTCTCTCCCACCTCGGGGATAGCGACGATGGCCTTGATCTTGGCGATGGCGGCGTCGATGCTGGCCTTGTCGGGAGCAGATACCTGCACCTTACCCACGCCGTCGGTCTCGTCGATGGTGATCGTGGCACCCGTGTCCTCCTGCATCTGCTGGATGATCTTTCCGCCCGGGCCAATGACGGCACCGATAAACTCCTTGGGAATATCGAAGGCCTCAATGCGGGGAACCTGCGGCTTCAGTTCGGCGCGCGGCTCGGCAATGGTGTCGGTGAGGCACTTCAGGATGTGCTCACGACCGGCCTTGGCCTGCATGAGGGCTTTCTCGAGGATCTCGAACGACAGACCGTCGCACTTGATATCCATCTGGGTGGCGGTCAGACCGTCCTTGGTACCAGTGGTCTTGAAGTCCATATCACCCAGGTGGTCCTCATCGCCGAGGATATCGCTGAGCACGGCATACTTGTCTTCACCGGGGTTCTTGATCAGACCCATGGCGATACCAGATACGGGCTTCTTCATGGGCACACCAGCGTCCATCAGGGCGAGGGTACCGGCACAGACGGTGGCCATGGAACTGGAACCGTTGGACTCGAGGATCTGGCTGACCAGACGGACGGTGTAGGGGAAGTCCTCGGGAATCTGACCCTTCAGACCGCGCCATGCGAGGTGGCCGTGACCGATCTCACGACGGCCTACGCCGCGCTGGGCCTTGGCCTCGCCCGTACAGAACGGCGGGAAGTTATAGTGGAGCAGGAAACGCATGTAGCCGCGCTCCAGCACATCGTCAACGAGTTTCTCATCGAGTTTCGTACCGAGGGTACAGGTCGAGAGCGACTGTGTCTCACCACGGGTGAAGATCGAACTTCCGTGAGGCATGGGCAGCGGGGAGACCTCGCACCAGATGGGACGGATCTCGTCGCACTTACGGCCATCGAGACGGATACCCTCGTCGAGGATGCAACGGCGCATGGCGTCGCGCTCCACGTCGTGGTAGTAGCGCTCCATCATAGCCTCGTACTCCTCATCGGAGATCTCAGGAGCCTCACCCTCCTCGGGGGCCTGGCGCTCTGCGAAAAACTGCTCCTTGAAATCGGCGAGGATCTTCTCGAAAGCCTCCGCACGGGCCTGTTTCTCCAGGGCCTGCTTGGTGACATCGTAGGTGGGCTGGTAGAGTTCCTTGTTCATGCGCTCGCGCAGGGCCTCGTCGTTCACCTCATGGTCGTACTCGCGCTTCACGTCCTTGCCCAGTTCCTTGGAGAGTTCGGCCTGCAGTTCGCACATCGGCTTGATGGCGGCCATGGCGGCCTTCAGGGCACCGATCATATCCTGTTCTGACACCTCTTTCATCTCACCTTCCACCATCATGATGTTCTCGGCAGAGGCACCGACCATGATGTCCATGTCGGCCTCCTTCATCTGCTCGAAGGTGGGATCGATGACATACTCGCCGTTCACACGGGCCACGCGCACCTCACTGATGGGGCACTCGAAGGGGATGTCGGAGCAGGCCAGGGCGGCAGAGGCAGCGAAACCTGCCAGGGCGTCGGGCTGATCCACACCGTCGGCGGAGAGCAGCATCACATTCACGAATACCTCAGCGTGGTAGTTGGACGGGAAGAGCGGACGGAGCACGCGATCGACCAGTCGTGATGTCAGGATTTCATTGTCGCTGGCTTTGCCTTCGCGCTTGGTAAATCCGCCGGGGAAACGGCCGGCTGCACTGTACTGTTCACGATAATCTACCTGCAAAGGCATGAAATCTGTTCCGGGAACTGCATCTTTTGCGGCACAAACAGTGGCCAGGAGTACGGTGTTGTTCATCGTCAGCATGACGGCGCCGTCGGTCTGTTTTGCCACTTTCCCGGTTTCAATGGTGATGGTACGTCCATCAGCCAATTGAAGGGTCTTTGTAATTACGTTCATCTTAAATTAAAACATCTAAAAATAAAAACTGGGCGACTGGAGTGCTATCCAGTCGCAAAAACGGCGCAAAGTTACACATTATAATATAAATAAACGAAGAAAACGGGATTATTTTTGGTTTTTTTTGGTTTTTTGCGCGCTTATTCGTACCTTTGCAGCCAAAATAAAAAAAGAATGACAATGAAGCATATTTGTAAGGCAGCAGCCATGATGCTGGCCGCAGTGGCTCTTGCCTCATGCGGTGACAAGAAGTTTACGGTGGAGGGGCAGATCTCCAATGCCAAGGACTCCGTACTCTATTTTGAGAACGTGGGACTGGAAGGCATCAACATGCTGGACTCCGTGAGACTGGACGACAGCGGCGACTTCTCCTTCAGTGGGGCCGCCCCCCACGCACCGGAGTTCTACCGCCTCAGGATTGCCGACCAGATCATCAACGTGAGCATCGACTCCACGGAGACCGTACTGGTGAAGGGCGAGTATCCTGCCATGGCCATGAACTACACCGTCGAAGGTTCTGACAACTGTGAGAAGATCCGCGAACTCACCCTGAAGCAGATGGCTTTGCAGAATCAGGCCATTGCCCTCCAGCAGAACACGGAACTGGGCATCACCGTCGCCAACGACAGCATCCAGAAACTCATTGATGCCTATAAGGAAGACGTTAAACTGAACTATATCTACAAGGAGCCCTTCAAGGCCTACTCCTATTTCGCCCTCTTCCAGACCATCGGTCAGTGGCTGATCTTCAACCCCCGCGCCAACAAGGACGACATCAAGGCCTTTGCCGCAGTGGCCACCAGTTGGGACACCTACTACCCCCATGCCGAGCGCGGACAGAACCTGCATAACATCGCCATCGAGGGCATGAAGAACCAGCGCATCGTCGATGCGCAGAATGCTGATATCCAGATAGATGCCAGCAAGGTGCAGGAATCTGGCATCGTAGATATTGCGCTGATTGACAATAAAGGACAAGAACGTCACCTGACAGACCTGAAGGGCAAGGTGGTGCTGCTCGATTTCCACATCTTCGCACTGGAGGACTCCCCCGCCCGCATCCTGATGCTTCGCGAACTCTACAACAAGTATCAGCAACAGGGCTTCGAGGTCTATCAGGTGTCGCTTGACCCTGACGAGCATTTCTGGAAGCAGCAGACGGATGCCCTCCCCTGGATCAACGTGCGTGATGCCGACGGCATGAACTCTCGGATGCTGCTCATGTACAACATCCAGGCACTGCCTGACTTCTTCATCATCGACCGCGAGAATAACCTCGTGAAGCGCGCCGCCCAGATCAAGGATCTGGAGGCGGAGATCAAGAAACTATTGTAAGGTTTTTCCTGATATCTGCAAGAAAATCGCGGATTTTCTTGCAGATATCAGAATTTCTTATTATCTTTGCACCCGCAAACAGATAAAGGTCGGCATAGCTCAGTTGGTTAGAGTATCACCTTGACATGGTGGGGGTCCTTGGTCCGAATCCAAGTGTCGACACGAGAGATGGCAGCCCCAGAGGTTGCCTTTTTAACACTAACTTGACAGAAAACTTAAAAACCGAGACAACATGTATAAACGTATCCTCCTGTTCACGGCGCTTGCAGCACTGACCATCGGCGTGCAGGCCAAGGTAAGGTTGCCGCACCTCATCTGCGACAACATGGTATTGCAACAACAGACGGACGCCCGTCTCTGGGGCTGGGCCCAGCCCGGCAAGACGGTGAAGGTCACCACCTCCTGGAGCGACCAGGTGGCAACGGCCAAGGCCGGCAAGGACGGCAAGTGGCTGGTGAAGGTGCAGACGCCGAAGGCCAGTTACGAACCCCTGTCGATCACGTTTGATGACGGTGAACCCCTCACTATAAATAATGTACTCGCGGGCGAGGTGTGGGTATGCGCAGGACAGTCGAACATGGAGATGCCCGTCAAGGGCTTCTGGATGTGTCCCGTGAAGGACTACAACCAGGTGGTCATCGATGCTAAAAACCATGCTGCTGTCCGTTCGGTGAAGATTCCCAGTGTGATGCGGGCCGAGCCGCAGGACGATGCCCTGTGCGAGTGGCGCGTCTGTTCACCCAAGACCGTCGGTGACTTCTCGGCCACAGGCTATTTCTTCGCCCGTACCATGCACCAGGCCCTGGATTGTCCCATCGGCCTCATCGAGGCCAACAAGGGAGGCTCGCGCGTAGAGAGTTGGCTGACGAAGGAGAACCTGGAGAAATACACCAACGACCCGACAGACTCCGTGGAGATCTGCAAGAAATGGGCCCAATGGGACTACCACCGTTCCCTGCTCTGGGGCAACGGCACGTTCAACCCCATCCTGAACTACACCGTGAAGGGCATCCTCTACTATCAGGGCTGCTCGAACGTGGGTGACCCCGGCGACCAGTACTCAGAGCGCATGAAGATCCTCGTGGATCAGTGGCGCAACCAGTTCGGCCTCGGCGAGATCCCCTTCTACTTCGTGCAGATCGCGCCCTGGGCCTACGACGACGGTGACGTGAACGGCATCAGCGGTGCCCTGCTCCGCGAACAGCAGTGGAAGGCCGCGCAGATCATCCCCAACAGCAGTCTCGTTTGCATCAACGACCTGGTCTATCCCTACGAATATTCCCAGATCCACCCCACTCAGAAACAGCAGGTGGGCGAGCGCCTGGCCTACACGGCCCTGAACCGCGACTATGGTTTCGAAGGCATCCTCTACCAGAGTTCCACCTACAAGGATATGCTGGTGAAGGATGGTGCCATCTATATCCATCTCGACAACAACTACCATACCGACGCACCTTTCGAGGATATCCAGGGCTTCGAGATCGCAGGTGAAGACAAAGTGTTCCATCCTGCTACGGCCCAGCACTTCTGGCAGGAAGGTGGCGGCTACTGGGACGAGGCGATAAAGATATCCTCTCCCGAGGTGAAGGCCCCCGTGGCCCTGCGCTACTGTTTCAAGAACTTCCAGATCGGTAACGTCAAGAACGGTGCCAACCTCCCCCTTTTCCCCTTCCGTACTGATAACTGGTAAATATGCAGCACCATCCATTAGAACTCTTCAGATACTGTCCGAAGTGCGGGAGCAAGTTCTTCGAGATCAACAATTTCAAGAGTAAGCACTGTTCGAACTGCGGGTTCACCTACTACCAGAACCCCAGTTCGTCAACGGCAGCCTTCATCCTCAACAGCAAGGGCGAACTACTGGTAGCCCGCCGTGGGAAAGAGCCTGCCATCGGAACCCTCGACCTGCCCGGGGGATTCGTTGATAATGGGGAGTCGGGCGAGCAGGGCATCATCCGCGAGATCAAAGAGGAGACCGGCCTCGACATCAAAGAGGTGAAGTACCTGTTCTCCATCCCCAATATCTACCGTTATTCCGGCATGGACATCCACACGCTTGACATGTTCTACCTCTGTCACGCGGAAGACGATGACACAGTACGGGCCGCTGACGATGCGGCAGAGTGTACGTGGGTACCGCTCAGGGAGGTCTATGTGGAGCGCTTCGGACTGCGCTCCATCCGCGAGGCCGTGCATCGTTTCCTTCAGCGTAATTGTTAAGAAATCAAAAATTCCTCTATATAAATAAGGTGTAAGAAAGTTTTTTGCTTACTTTTGCAGCCCGTAAGAAATAATAAGGAGACAAAGTATGCAGAAAAACTTAGTAATTGTCGAGTCTCCAGCCAAGGCGAAGACAATTGAGAAGTTCTTGGGAAAGGACTTCAAAGTGATGTCAAGTTACGGTCACATCCGTGATCTGAAGAAGAAAGAACTCAGTGTCGATGAACTGTCACTGGAGCCGGAATACGAGATTCCCGAAGAGAAAGTTAAACTGGTTGCCGACCTCCGTTCCAAGGCCGAGAAGGCTGAGAAGGTATGGCTCGCATCCGATGAAGACCGTGAGGGAGAAGCCATCTCATGGCATCTGTGTGAAGTGCTGGGACTGGACAAGCAGAAGACCAACCGCATCGTCTTCCATGAAATTACCAAGCCCGCTATTTTAGAAGCCATTGAGCATCCGCGCCATTTGGACATGAACCTGGTGAACGCCCAGCAGGCCCGTCGCGTACTCGACCGTATCGTGGGCTTTAAACTCTCCCCTGTGCTGTGGCGCAAGGTGAAGCCCGCCCTCTCCGCCGGACGCGTGCAGAGCGTGGCTGTCAGACTGATCGTGGAACGGGAGCGGGAGATCCAGAGTTTCCAGAGCGAGACCTATTATAGCGTGAGCGCCATCTTCGCCATCACCAACCCCGATGGCTCGGCCACTGAGGTCAAGGCCCAACTCTCCAACCGTTTCAGGACGGAAGATGAGGCCACGGCTTTCATGGAGAAGTGCAAGGAGGCTGCCTATACCGTGGATAGTATCTCGAAGAAACCCGTGAAGCGTACTCCCGCACCACCCTTCACCACCTCCACGCTCCAGCAGGAGGCTGCGCGCAAACTCGGCTTCACCGTCTCGCAGACCATGATGGTGGCCCAGCATCTGTACGAGAGCGGACGCATCACCTATATGCGTACCGACTCGGTAAACCTCTCCAAACTCTGCCTCGGCGCCAGCAAGGAGGAGATCACCCGTCTCTACGGCAAGGAGTACAGTAAGACCCGACAGTATCATACCAGCACGAAGGGTGCCCAGGAGGCCCACGAGGCCATCCGCCCCACCTATATGGACCAGCAGGAGATAGAGGGTTCCTCTCAGGAGAAGCGTCTGTACGAACTGATCTGGAAGCGCACCATCGCCAGCCAGATGACTGATGCGGAGATTGAGAAGACCACGGCAACCATCAACGTCAGCGGTACTGACGAGCAGTTCGTCGCACAGGGCGAGGTGGTCAAGTTCGACGGTTTTATCAAGGTCTATCGCGAGTCTTACGACGATGATGAGCAGCAGGAGGAGTTCGGACATATCCTGCCCCCGCTACAGGAAGGTCAGGAACTGACCCGCCGTGAGATTACCGCCACGGAGCGCTTCAGTCTGGGACCCCAGCGCTACACCGAGGCCAGCCTCGTCCACAAGATGGAGGAACTGGGCATCGGCCGTCCGTCAACATACGCCCCCACCATCTCCACCATCCAGCAGCGTGAGTACGTACAAAAGGGTGACAAGAAAGGTGAAGAGCGTCCCTTTACCGTCATCACGCTGAAAGGCAGACAGGTCAGCCAGAAAACCCGCAAGGAGATTATCGGCTCCGAGAAGGGCAAACTGATTCCCACGGACATCGGTATCGTAGTGAACGACTTCCTGATGAAAAACTTCAATGAGATCATGGACTATAACTTCACCGCCAAGGTGGAGCAGGACTTCGATAAGATCGCCGAGGGCGAGGAGGCATGGACGGATATGATGCAGACGTTCTACGACGACTTCATCCCTGAAGTGGAGAACACCATGAACAGCCGCGACGAGCACAAGGCTGGTGAGCGCCAGTTGGGCAAAGACCCGAAGAGCGGCCGTCCCGTCTTCGTGAAGATCGGCCGTTTTGGCCCTGTGGTGCAGATCGGCACCGCCGATGACCAGGACAAGCCGCAATTCGCCCAACTCCCCAAGGAGCAGAGTCTGGAGACCATCACGCTCGATGAGGCGCTGGAGTTGTTCAAACTGCCCCGTGAAGTGGGCGAGTACGAGAACAAGCCCGTCACCATCGGTGCCGGCCGCTTCGGCCCCTACGTCCTCCACGACCGCAAATACACCTCTCTGCCCAAGGATGCCGATCCTCTGACCATCACACTCGACGAGGCCATCGCCCTCATTGAAGAGAAGCGCCAGCAAGATAACCAGAAGCACCTGAAGAGGTTCTTGGAAGACACCAAACTGGAGGTGCTCAACGGCCGCTATGGTCCCTATCTCGCCTATGACGGCAAGAACTACCGTCTGCCGAAGAGCATGCATGAACGGGCAGCGGAACTGACCTATGAGGAGTGCATGAAGGTCATCAACGCCACCCCTGCCAAGAAGAGTTGATATGACACGTATCATCTTGATTGGCTACATGGGGGCCGGGAAGACAACTGTCGGCAAGGCGCTCTCGAAGGATCTCGGCATCCCGTTCTACGACCTCGACTGGTATATCGAGAGCCGGATGCGGAAGACCGTTGCCCAGATCTTCGCCGAACGCGGCGAGGAGGGATTCCGCAAGATCGAGCACAACATGCTCCACGAAGTGGCCGAGTTCGAGGATGTCATCATCAGTTGCGGCGGCGGCACGCCCTGTTTCTTCGACAACATGGACTACCTGAACCAGCAGGGGGACGTCATCTACCTGAAGGCTGACCCGGAGGTGCTCTACAAACATCTGCTGATGGGAAAGGCGGAGCGCCCGCTGCTGAAGAACAAGACCCCCGAGGAACTCATCACGTTCATCCGCGAGCAACTGGAGATACGCGAGCCCTACTACACCAAGGCGCGGCATATCCTCGACGTCAGTCTGTTGGACAACTACGACAAGATCAGGAACAGCGTCGCCAGAATCCGCGAGATCCTCCATATATAATATCCCTAATCCCCTTAATTATCCTAACCTCCCTATCAGAAAAATGAAGAAATGGACCATTGACGATTCGAAGGAACTCTACAACATCAACGGTTGGGGCACTTCCTATTTCGGCATCAACGACAAAGGCAATGTCTATGTCACGCCCTGTAAGAACCAGACGCAGATAGATCTCCGCGAGGTGATGGACGAACTGGCACTGCGCGATGTCACGCCCCCGGTGCTGCTACGCTTCCCAGATATCCTCGACAACCGCATCGAGAAGACCTGGAGTTGTTTCAAGAAGGCGGCAGAGGAGTACGACTACAAGGGCGAGAACTATGTCGTCTATCCCATCAAGGTGAACCAGATGCAGCCTGTGGTAGAGGAGATCATCTCTCATGGCAGGAAGTTCAACCTGGGACTGGAAGCAGGTTCAAAACCTGAGTTACACGCTGTTATCGCCATGCAGTGCCAAAGCGACTCTATCATCGTCTGCAATGGCTACAAGGATCAGAGTTATATCGAACTGGCACTGCTTGCCCAGAAGATGGGTAAACATATCTTCATTGTGGTTGAGAAGATGAACGAACTGGAGATCATCGCCCGTGAGGCCAAGAAGATGAACATTCGCCCCAATATCGGTATCCGCATCAAACTGGCCTCCTCGGGTTCAGGCAAATGGGAAGAGAGTGGTGGCGACGCCTCCAAATTCGGTCTGACCAGTGCAGAACTTCTGGAGGCTCTGGAGTTGTTGGATAAGAAAGATATGCGCGATTGTCTGCGCCTGATCCACTTCCATATCGGTAGTCAGATTACCAAGATCCGCCGTATCCAGACGGCTCTGCGCGAGGCTTCACAATTCTATATTCAACTCCACAAGATGGGATATAATGTCGATTTCGTGGATTGCGGCGGCGGACTCGGCGTCGATTACGACGGAACCCGCTCTCCTTCGTCAGAGAGTTCCGTCAACTACTCCATCCAGGAATACGTCAACGACTGTATCTACACCTTCGTGGATGCCGCCAACAAGAACAGCCTACCCCACCCGAACATCATCACCGAGAGCGGACGGTCGCTGGCCGCCCACCATTCCGTGCTCATCATCGATGTGCTGGAGACGGCCTCCCTGCCGGAGATGCCGGAGGAGTTCGAACCCGACGAGAACTCGCACCAGTTGGTGAGGGATCTCTATGAGATTTGGGACAACCTCTCCCCGCGCAACGTGCTCGAGGACTGGCATGATGCTGAACAGATCCGCGAGGAGGTGCTTGACCTGTTCTCGCATGGCATCGTCGATCTGAAGACCCGTGCCGAGGTGGAGGCCATGTACTGGAGCGTCTGTCACGAGATCCACGCCCTCGCCAAGAGCCTGAAGCATATCCCCGAGGAACTGATGAAGATCGACAAGTTGTTGGCCGACAAGTACTTCTGTAACTTCTCGCTCTTCCAGAGCCTCAGCGACTCATGGGCCATCGACCAGGTGTTCCCCATCATGCCCATCCAGCGGCTCGACGAACGGCCTACGCGCAACGCTACCATCCAGGATATCACCTGTGACTCCGACGGCAAGATTGCCAACTTTACCACCAATCGACACAACACCCACTCCCTGCCTGTCCATCCGCTCAGGAAGAACGAGCCCTACTACCTCGGCGTGTTCCTCGTAGGTGCTTACCAGGAAATCCTCGGCGACATGCATAACCTCTTCGGCGACACCAACGCCGTACACATCTCGGAGAAGGACGGCACCTACCATATCGACCAGATCATCGACGGTGAGACGGTCGAGGAGGTGCTGGAGTATGTACAGTACAACCCGAAGAAACTCGTGCGCCAGTTGGAGGTATGGGTGGCCAAGAGCGTGAAACTGGGCAAGATCTCCCTCGAGGAAGGTAAGGAATTCCTCTCGAACTATCGCTCCGGCCTGTATGGATATACTTACCTAGAATAACCTAGGATAACCTAGGATAACCTAGGATAACCTAAAAAAGATGAAAGAGAAACTTACAATCATAAAGGTGGGCGGTGCCATCGTCGAAGACGAGGCCCAACTCTCACAACTCTTGAAGGACTTCTGCGCCATTGAGGGGCGGAAGGTGCTGGTGCATGGTGGGGGCCGCCGCGCTACACAGGTAGCCTCTCAACTCGGCATCGAGTCGAAGATGGTAGGGGGGCGTCGCATTACCGATGCCGACATGCTCCAGGTCGTGACGATGGTCTATGGCGGTCTGGTGAATAAGAACCTCGTCGCCCGTCTGCAGTCCAACGGCATCAACGCCCTTGGCCTCACCGGTGCCGACATCGACATTATCCGCAGCCACCGCCGTCCCGTCAAGGATGGTATTGACTTCGGTTTCGTGGGCGATGTCGATCGTGCCGACGGTCGGATGCTCAGCCGTCTCATCGAGGAAGGCATCACGCCCGTGATGGCTCCGCTGACCCACGACGGGGAAGGGCATATCCTCAATACCAATGCCGACACCATCGCCTCGGAGACCGCCAAGGCCCTTGCCCCGTACTACGACGTGACCCTCATCTTCTCATTTGAAAAGAAAGGCGTACTCCGCCATCCCGACGATGATGACAGCGTCATCCCCACCATTACGCGCGCGGACTTTCTTAAATATAAGGCCGACGGCACCATCAGCGGCGGCATGCTCCCGAAGATCGAGAACGCCCTCTCTGCCATCGATGATGGTGTCAGTCGCGTTATCATTACCCTTGCTACCGCCATTGACGGTCGGCACGGCACGATCATCCAATAATAAAAGACGGTTTTTTCTTTTTATTTGTAACTTTTCCGTTTCCCATTCGTCATTATATACAGAGAGGATGAAAAAGATCAGTTTCCGGAACAATGTCCTTCCGTTGAAAAACGAACTTTACAGGCTTGCCCTCCGCATCACTCTCAACCCTGCGGAGGCAGAGGACGTGGTACAGGAAACGATGATCAAGGTCTGGAACAGGCGCGACCAGTGGGATGAGATAGAATCCATGGAAGCCTTCTGCCTCACCATCTGCAGGAATCTCGCCGTTGACAAGATGCGCAAGATGGGCAGCCAGAGCCAGAGTCTTGACGAGGGCGTGCAAGACACCCCCGACCACAGTTACTCATCCAATCCCGAGGAACAGGCCATGCAGCAAGACCGCTTTGCGCTGATACGCCGCCTCATCAACCATCTGCCGGAGAAACAGCGCACCGCCATCCAGTTGCGCGACTTCGAAGGCAAGAGTTACAAGGAGATTGCCGCCATCATGGCCGTCAGCGAAGAACAGGTGAAAGTGAATATCTTCCGCGCCCGACAGACCATCCGGCAGAAATATCTTGAAACAGAGAAATATGGACTATAAATACATCGAACAACTCTTGGAGCGCTACTGGCAGGGTGAGACCACGCTGCAGGAAGAGGCTATCCTGCGCACCTTCTTCAGTCAGCCCGAATCCCCGGAGATCCCAGAGGGTCTCAGGAAGTTCCGCGAACTCTTCCTCTGCGAACTGCAGAAGGATGAGCCGTTAGGCGATGACTTCGACATGCGCATCCTGGAGAAGACCGGTGAGGCGCCCAAGGCAAGGATCGTCACGCTCAAGGGCCGTCTGATGCCCCTGTTCAGGGCTGCCGCCATCGTGGCCATCATCCTGACTCTGGGCAATGCCGCCCAGGCTCCATGGGAATGGGGATGGGACGACCCGAAGGATGCGTATGCCAAGTTCCATGAACAGGATGCCGACTCCGTCAATATGCTGAACACCATTCAGGCGGAGAACATGACCGACAGCATCAAGGCAACCACCACGGAGCCCCCCACCTACCTGGAATGAAATATTTTCTATGCTTTATATATAAATAATCCATTTCAAAACACAATCAAAACACAATTCAAGGAAACTGGGAAGTTTCCTCTCCAATTATTTACAAATACTAACTGGAAGAAAAGGGCTGCCCGCGACACCGGACAGCCCATTTCACTTTTCATTATTTCCTCAGCGTGAGGTGTAACTGGTACAGCGACGGCAGGAAGATACAGAGTGAGAAAACCAATGCCATCAGCACCGACCGTTGCGAACCGAACAGATCGATTAGTCTCATGTCCGGATCGGGATAGAAATTATAGAGCACATAGGCCACCGTGTTGTTCACCCAGTGATACACCACCCCGGGAACGATGCTGTCCGTACGGTAGTACATCCAGCCCAGCAGCAGACCGATCAGGAAGGCGTGTGGCATCTGCGCAGGGTTCATGTGGATCAGGGCGAAGAGCAGGGCGGAGATCACGATGCCCACCCAGGGATTCTCCCTCCAACGGAGCAACGAGCGCAGGACGGCACCGCGGAACACGATCTCCTCACTCAGCGGTGCGAGAAGACCAACGACGAAATAGCCCCAGCGGTCCTTCAGGATCAGGTCAAAACTCTCCTCGGCAATGTTGGGCAACTCAGGCATCTGTTCCTGGAACCACGATGAGGGGATCAGCACCCCAAGGGCGGCCAGCACACACCAGAACAGCGCCACCCAGGGACGTGTCTGCACCCAGTGTCGCGACACCACTGTCCATTTCGTCAGCAGGAAGACGATGATCGTGACGATGCCCACCACGGCTGTGGGGACGATGAGGCGCAGGGCCGGGTCATCTGGTAACAGCCCCATATCGAAAGGCAATACCAGCAGTGCCCCTCCGGCAATCTGTATGGCCAGGAATACAAACGTAAATGTCAAGGCATTCTTCATCTTAATATCCTTTTTACTTGTTCTTTGTCTGCTTTCAACTGTGCGGCCAGGGCCTCCGGCGACTCAAACCGCCGCTCTTCCCGCAGCCGTTCCGCGAACGACACGCTCATCGTCTGACCATAGAGGTCGCCATCGAAGTCGAGGATGTTCACCTCCAGTGTCTGACGACTGCCCTGGAATGTGGGCCGATGGCCGATGTTCATCATGGCCGCCCGCGGCTGCGGCTCTCCCACAATGGTTGCCCATACGGCATAAACGCCGGGGGCAGGAACCAGTTTGCAAGTATCATCAGGGACGAGGTTCGCGGTAGGGTAGCCGAGGCGGTGACCGATATGCTCTCCTGCCGTCACCGTTCCCTGCAACTGGTAGAGCCGCGCCAGATAACGGGGCATCAGATCCACGCGGCCTTCCACAGCCAGTAACTGCCGGATTACCGATGAACTGACGGGCTGCTGACCGTCGTCCATCAGTTGCGCATCCCCGCGCAGCACCTGCATGCTCATTTCACGGCCATAACGCACATAGTCGTCAAAGCCCTCCGCCCGGTCATGCCCAAAACGGTTGTCATACCCCGTTATGAGCACCTCCGTCCGCAACTGTCCGCGGAGGATCTGCTCCATGAACACACGGGCCGACATGGCTGCCATCTCCCGGGTGAACGGGAGTACCACGAGGGTATCCACGCCCAACTGCCCGATGACGGTCTCCTTTTCCTCCAGAGTAGTGAGCAACTGCGGACGGAACGACGGGTCCAGCACCTGCCTGGGTGGTCTGTCAAACGTGACGACGGCCGAGGCAAGGTCACATGCCAGGGCCTTCTCCACCACCTGGCCGATCACCAGTCGGTGGCCGAGGTGTACACCGTCGAACATGCCGACGGTTGTCACACAGTTCACGGTCATTCCCTGCCCTTGATTGAGATAAATGGTCTCCATTGGGCGGCAAAGTTACGAAAAAATGAGCGCAGAGCGAAAGAATCACCTAAAAAATTTGGATATTTAAGGTTTTTCATGTAACTTTGCAACCCAAATCCGGACTTGTAGCTCAGTTGGTTAGAGCAACAGACTCATAATCTGGAGGTCCCAGGTTCAAGCCCTGGCTGGTCCACTCACATCCTAAAAGGCTATCCATTTTATGATGAGAACGAAGAATTGGATAAAATGCGTAGTTGCTGCATCCCTATGCTTAACGGTTATCAGTTGTAGAAAAGACTTCGGTTCTAAAGAGGAACAGGTGTTTGTCGATAACTTCAAGGCCTTGGTGATGGGCGGCAAGGAGATTGATGCCCGTCAGGACTGGAATACGGTGAGCAACACATCCGTCAGGATCAGTGTCGATTACGGCAACGACGGTGACTATACGGTCTATATCTCCCAGACTCCCCTGATCTTCGATACCAAGGCCGTCTATATCGGTATGGTCCATCTGCAGTCTGGCGTAAAGAAGACCATCAACATCGCCCGTCCGGCCAATACCGCCCTGCTCTATGCCGCCTGTTATGATGCCAGCGGCCATGCCGTCGGCAAGTTCTTCCCCGTCACCGACGGCATCAACGAACTGACCTTCACGGGCAAGAGCCCCACAAGGACATTATCCTATTCCTCCACCGTCGGCCACGACTGGAGCGTGCCCGACCTCAGTCTGCCCGACCTCACGAGATACACCACGGGAACGCTCGTCGATCCGGCGGATGACAGCGTGGATCTGAACGACGAGGACGAGGTACACTTCCACATCAGTTCCGACTTCACGGGCTTCCTCCCCAGTTTGGGAACATTTGCCAAGAAATCCGCCTATGTGACTGCTACCTGGACGCTCGCCTTCAACCAGCAGGTGCTGAGGGATAATGTGCTCATCGTGGGCGAGGGCGGCAATATCGTCATCCCCAGGAACTTCAGACTCACCTCCAAGCCCATGGCCGAAGAGTCCAGCGGCATGATCTACGTACTTCCCGGCGGTCAGATCTCTGGCGACGGAACGGTGGAGTTTGCCACGGAAAGCGGTATCTACAGTTATAATGCCGGCGTCATCACGGCCAAGAACATCAGCCTCTATGGCGGCACGCTATACAACAGCGGCACCCTTGGCTCCACCAGTTCGGCCGTTACCACCGTGAACTACGCCATCAACGACAAGGGCACCCCCAGCATGCTCGTCAACAACGGCATCGCCAACCTGGCGGCCCTGACGGGCGACGAGATAGCCATCCAGAACGGCGGTTACATGAGACTCGCCAAAGACCTGTTGCTCAACGGAGCGTCGAGGATGGACGACGGCAGTTATACCGAGTGCTCCACACTGACCCTCAGTGGTGACAGCAGCGGCGACAAGGTGCTCCACATGGGTAATTCCGCCTATATGAACTGTACGGGCAGCATCAGCATCGACAACTACGGCGTGCATGGTCCCTCCGGCGACGGGTTCATCGCCAATGCCATCCTGAAGGTCAACAACTGTACTAACTGCGTCACGACCGACCGTGTGGCGGGCACCTACCTGCTCGACCACGTGGAACTGGTCCTCCCGTCATCCTTCCCCACCATCCTGAACAAAGGGGCAATCAACGAGTGGGACGGTGACAAGCGGGGCATCGGCATCGGCAGGTTGGAGGAGAGTTATAGTGGCTACAACAGTCTCCGGATGCTCTACTACTGGCTGAATGGCTACGAGGGCCGTCTGTTGAGCGCCGACAGTTACCAGTGGACGCTGGGCGACAGCAACTACTGCCTGGTCTGGAACAGTGCGGCATCCACCGGTATCGATGCAGCCCGCCAGACCTGTACCTACAGCACCTCTCCGTCCTACGACTACAGCACCTTCATGAAGACGGAAACGGGCTCAGAACCCGAGAGTGGCAGTATCTACTACTTCTTCGAGACGTTGGAATCGGCCTCCAAGGATTTCGACTATAACGATGTCGGCCTCCGTATCAGCACACCTCACGATAACGGCGACGGCACCTTCACCGCCAACGTGCAGGTAATGTGCGTCGGCAACAAGACGAAGACCACCGTGCTCTACAACGGCGAGCCATTCGGCGAGGAGGTCCATGCCGCCATCGGCACCGCCGTGAAGTCACCTGTCAACACCAGTAATATCTCCCGTATCTTCAGCAAACTCGGTGAGATCACCTTCAGCGGCAGCGACTTCCTCCGCACCGACCGCCTCAACTTCTCCCTGAGCCTGGAGGACGCTGACGGCAACGTCACCGTGGAGCAGCAGCCTACCCAACTCGGCGACGCACCGCTCTACTTTGTGGTCAACGGCAATAAGGTGGGGAAATGGTTCTGGCCGCGCGAAGGCCTGAATATCGGCATCGCCTACCCGCAGTTCAGCCTCTGGGCATCCGATGTGCGGACTGCCATCGACTGGTACGACAGCAGCAATTCCTCAAACAGCAAGATTATCACTTATTAGATGGCGTAGAACACCTTGTTCTCTGTAGGATAGTTGTACCAGTCGAGCGCTTTCGTCTGGTCCATGGCCCACTCTCCGAAAGAATGCCCGTATGTCTGGTAGGCTCCTGACGTATGGACCTCCCTCATGATGAATCCCACGTTCACGCCCTCCAGCGTCCAGCGGTACTTCCCGTTCGGCACGCACAGGGCCCACGGCAGGTTCTTGATCTGCGAGGGCGAATAATCATATAACACCCAGGAGGTGCTGTACGAATACTGGTGCACCTCAAAAGTACCGCCGTTATACATCACCATGACGAAAGGATCCAACTGGTCCATCGACAGACCGTCGAGTCCCGCCGCCGACTTGAAGGTGACGACGTATGTCACGGTGCGGGGCACGAACTGCTGGTTGTTTGAGCCCACCGTCCTCGACACGTTGTACTTCTTGCGCGTCATCCGGCCGAAATCCACGTCGAGCAGGTCGCCAGTGGCCCAGTGGGCATCGCCAAACAGGTTGATCACCGCCTCGTCGTGTATGCCCGAGGAGAGGAACGAGTCATAGAACTTGTCATTAGACGAGGGCACCACCGTCTTCATCTCGCTGGGGAAGTCCTTGCCGTTGGTCTTATTGAACGACAGGCTATCGACCGTCGTCACACTCTCGATGTCACTGTACTTGAATCCCACCAGCCGCAGGGCGGCAGCCACCTGGCTGGAGGCTCCGACGGCGCACAACTGCACGTTGATCCGCATCTCCCGCGCACCGGTACGCTCCTGCGAGATGCGCAGCACCACGTCGTTGTAGTCATAGTCGCCCGGCGCAGGGTATTCCTCCTCAAAGCAGTAGGTGTATTGCTGCGGCTGCGGCTCGTACGACAGTACCTCCCGGTCCACAAGCAGGTCACCGTCGAAGTTGATTGACGACTGGTATTCGGGCGAGAAACTGACGATGCTGTATGTTCCCTGCTCATCCACGAGGGCGGCATAGAGCGTCGTGATGTTGCTCGGGTAAGTGACGGCCATCGCCACCTTCTCGCCGCTCGACAGCCAGGCCTCACCCACCACTTCGGCATCGCCCGCCTCACGGGGATTCGCCGTCAGGATCCTTACCTTCTGCACGCCCTCACGCTCGGGAGCCTGTACGATCAGTGACTTCGGCACGACGAGCACCCATGAGTGGTTCGCATCCACGGAATCCACGGGAGAGATACTATCGACAATGTCATCATACTTTTTCTGGTCGAACATCTCGTGGCGACACGACATGTTCATGCCTATCATGATACCGGCGACGGCCAAGGCCACCCACTTTAGTTGTTTCATTCCACCAAAACTGTTAAATTTGCGCCAAAATTACAAAAATAATTGCACACAAGCATCATAAATGACTCTGTTTTACAGATTTTAACGCGGATTTTGTTACTCATTCGCGAAATTTTAGTTATATTTGCACCCGAAATGATTAAGTTACGTAACATCTATTAATAGTTTTTTTGCAATGAAGAAGTATTTGATTAAGGGAGCACTGGCCCTCGTTGTAGGAGGATTCATGGCCAGTTGTGCCAATGACGACGTGGAGTACGTCCCCATTGCCCAGCAGAGGACAAAAGCCTACAAGGAAGCCTTCAAGGAACTGATCGGCGGCGACGTCGATCCTAATCAGAATTGGGGTTTCGAGAAAGTATCTATCAAATTAGGTGAGAGTACCGCAGCCGCCCGCGCCAAGACGCGTGGAACCGTTGACGTGAATTCCAATGAATGGGAAGCCAAAGGTTATGTAGTGCCGTCTGCCATCACAGACAGAGAAAGGTCTGTAGTATCCCAATGGTTCAAGGACAATCAGAACCCCCAAAGCCAGCCAGTATCTTACAGCAATTTCTTTGTGCAGAATGTCTATCACGGCGACCACACCTATACCACGACGGCTGATAATAACGGCTTCACGCATGAGATTGAAAATGCGTCCAGCCAGATGGATTATATCTCATGCTCCAACTCCAGCGGGGTATGGGATCATATCAACAACTTCAATGCTCAAAGCGGTCAGATCCAGCACCTGCTCAACAGCGGAACGTATGCCTTCAGTTTTCATGACTCTTATGGAAATTTTACCTCTACGAAATTCGTCATCCGCTTTATTCAGGTTGACGGCGTGTGGGGATGCTATGTGGGCTTCGACTATGAGACTGTTAAGAGCAGCGACGGCTCTTCTTATGCCGGTGATGGTTACTACGATGACCGCATCATCAAGATCTGTCCGGGCGACGGCATCGTGACTCCCCCGAGCGGCGGCGGTGGCGGCGGCACCGGTGGCGGTGGCGGTGGCGGCAGCACCACCATTACGACCACGACCACAACCGTCACTCAGACACAGACCATCACGGGAAAGACACTGCTTCTGCAGGGCCGCGTGTTCTGCGAGGACCTGGGCACCACAGCGGTTACCACGTCTGATATCGACTTCAACGACATCGTGTTCGACGCCCGTATCTGGGAAAACTATCAATACACCAGGACCATCGTCACCGTGAACGGCACCACGTCATCTGACACCAGCACCGACCCGGTAGTCACTGGTTACGATGCAGAGATCTGTATCCTGGCCGCTGGCGGTACCAGCGAATCCAAGGTGGGCGGAACAAACGTCAAGAACCTCTTTGGCGTCGCCGACGACTACATGATCAACACGGTGGATGACAACACAGAAGACCTGACTGCCTGGGAAGAGGATTACCGGGAGACGTTCAAGGATTTATACGCCCCCAAAACCTTCACGGCCGACATCACGAGCCTGATAGAAGCCCTGCCCGCTGATGCAAACGGTAACCGCGAGGTGGGTCTTGACATCATCCCCATCGAGGTGACATGGAAGGCCGTCAATAATTTCGAAGACGAAAGATATGGTACGATGCAGACCGTGGGTGAAATCAAGGCCACTGCCGGTGAAGCACCCCAGAAGATCTGTCTGCCCCTGGGCACGGTATGGCCCAGCGAGCGTAAGAGCATCATAGGTGCATATCCCTATTTCGGCGTATGGGCAAGGGCTGCAAATGCCGCTACGAACTTCACCGCAGAGGGACAAGAAGACGACTACCTGTACATGCATCCCGCAAACGGTCTGGCAGAACTCGAAGACCTCTACTCTACCGAGGAAGTCACAGATACCGATACTGACACGCAGACCACGTACTCAACCACCACGATACCTGACAACAGCGGAGGCGGTTCTGGTGGCGGTTCGGGCTCGACGACAACCACCCAAATAACATTGTGGAGCACTTCTGTAGATATGGGAGATGGTAAAGCCCAAGGTTTAGGAACATACGCCAACTGGGCAAATCTTAGCAGAGGCGGTAAGGTTGCCATTTATGGCACAGTCGCTGACGGAGCAGATGCCATCATTGCCGTAAGAGATGCTTGGGGATCAAGGAATTTCATTGGAAGTGCAGGCTATATGACGGATTACGACAAATTTGTTAGTTTCAATGGATACGCCGAATTTACTTTAGAGTATGGTAATGACAACATCTATTTTGGTGAAAACAGCGATGAACTCTATGTTTGCGGTAAGAACTTCACACTGACCCGGGTGATTTATACACCGCCGACAAATTAATAAAATCACAAAGTTACATATCAAATACATTCAATTGCATGAAGGGGCGTCTGCGTGAGCAGATGCCCCTTTTCTTACCAAGGGAAAAAACCTACTTTGTGTTTTTTGTCTTTTTCCATGCTAATTGTAACAAATTACCGCTGTTTATGTAAATATTAACCATATTTAACCAAACGAATGGCGCCACCTATTATTATTTTATGTATCTTTGCAGCACTTTTCCAAAAGCGAACAACAAATAAGAAAAGATAACCAAATTATTAACAATTAAATTCTTTTAGAAAGATGAAAAAGTATTTGATGGCAGGTATGGCAGCGATCGCATTCTGCGCCGCCTTTACCAGTTGCACGAAAAGCGAGAATGTTTACGACGAGACCCGTCCCACTCAGGACGTCGTCGCAAAGTACAACGATGCATTCATCAAGACCTTTGGACAGCCCGCCTCCACTCAGGACTGGGGCTTCGGTACTATTTACGGTAGGTCAAACACGCGTGCATTAAGTGATTTTGAGGCTGGAGCCAACAAGAACCGCAACCTTTGGGCAGCAACAGACGGCAAGTTTAATCTGCTTGTTCCTACACCGCTGACATCAGGTCAGAGAGAAAGAGTGAAGGCATACTTCCAGGCACATCCAAACCTCTCCTGGGAGACTCCTGATATGACTGACTATTTTGTTCAGCAGGTATATACAGGTAATCCTCAGACCAAAGGAGCATATTCTGATGAACAATACTATGCTCTCAACGGTAACACTGTTGTCGGCAGTGCACACATGGATAAACTTACAATTGCTGGCGAACACGTTTTTGATTTCAATGGTGCAGATAACGTTAATACTGCTACCGATGTCCTCGATAACGGATCACTGACAAATAGTAACAAGTTCCACTCAGACCAGATAACCTTGATGATAGGTACTAAGCCGACATGGGTTGGTTATGAGACCTCTGAAGCAAGTATCCTGAAAAATAATTGTATGGCACTTGCTGGTGCTAAAGATATTGACGACTGGGCAAGGCAACAGAACCCCGTTATCGGTGAGGATGTATGGTATGGCAAAGACCAGTATGGTTATGATAACAGTTCATGGAACCGCTCTTTCGTAGGTCTCGACTATGAGCAGATACCTGCTAGCGATGCATACGCAACTGTTGCATGGGACAACCCAGCAACCAAGTATGTGAAGGTTGACGATTTACAGCCCAATACCATTTGGGACAGTAAGACAGACACCTATCAGACCAAGGATGAGTACAAGGCCGCTAATGGTGAATATCTTCTTGACAAGAAAGGTAATAAGATTCCTTATATTAGTGTAAATACCAATACCATTTTAGGTACAACTGCTCACTTTGCCAATCAGACAGACTACATGCCCCAAGTCAATGGTATTGGTCAGGTTTTCGACATTCAGAAAATTTACGAAAAGGTTGAAGCCAACTGTCTTCCTGTTGCCGACAAGTCACTTCAGGAATGGGTGAAGAATATTGGTGGTCGCGACTATGTTTATTCTGACTGGATTGTTACACTGGCTCCTGCTAGGCCTGCAAACAATAACAACGTCCGCGTCATCGCTGAGGACTTGAACGCAGAAGCCGTGGAGGGTGACATCAGTGATTCCGACTGGGACTTCAACGATGTGGTCTTCGACGTGGAGTTCACGGGCGAGAATAGCGCAACGATCACCCTGGTGGCTGCCGGTGGTACACTGCCTCTGATCGTCGGTGTCCAGAATCCTGTTGACGGCCAGAGTTATCCCGCCAATGAGGTTCACGCTCTCTACGGAGTTTCCACCGACTACATGGTGAACACCAAGGCAGAATTAAAGGGTCTGAATGGCGGTGACGTGAACAAGAAGCCGACCATCAATGTCACGATCACAGGTGTCAAGGCCCAGAATGGTAAGAACATCCCCATCCACGTGCAGAAGATTGTCAACGATCAGCCGAAGTGGATTGAACTCCAGGCCATCACGGGTGAGCCCGCTGCCAAGATTGGTGTTGATCCGAACAGTTTTAACTACTGTCTTGAGAAGGTTGACATCAGGGGTCAATACCCCCTCTTCACACAGTGGGTTCGCACTGCCAGCCCAAGTTTCTGGTGGACAGGTAATTATTGATAACACATCAAATACTTAAAATAACTAAATTAGCGAAGGGGCCTCTGCGTGAGCAGGGACCTCTTTTTTGATGCCTCGCGCGCGCGGTAGTAGGTTAAAGCCGAAAACAAGTGTCCCACCTGTCCCATGTGTCCCTTTTCCGCAAAACGACAGGGACAGATGGGACAGGTGGGACACATAAAAAGTGAGTATGGCCACTATATATGTGCGCGCGTGCGCAGATACACATACTGTCTGCTGATTGTGATGTATGAGGTGTCGGATGCCAGGAGCCACTATTCCGTGCAATTCTCTCGAGAATTCATTCGTACGGAGCCACTATACGATGCTACGGTACCACTATATGATCATGAGGTGGTCCTTTAAGACGCTAAAGGACCACCATATTTTACTAAAATGCAAAAAAATGCGGAAAAAGTTGGAAGTTTCAGTTTTTTTTCTTACCTTTGCAGAATATTTAGAAACAACTATTAATTAAGATTAGTATTTAATATGAAAAGGTATTTGATGACAGGAATGGCCGCACTGGTATTCTGCGGCGTATTCACCAGTTGCTCCCACGACACAGACTTCGGTGGGAACAATCCACAACTGAGTGTTCAGGAGACTTACGAGGAGGCGTTCATCACCCGCTTCGGTCAGCCCGTAGCCACCCAGGACTGGGGCTTCGGCGACAGTCGTGCCAGCACACGATCTGGCAACATGACAGGCAAGGAAAGAGTTGCCGAAACCAGCACCGGCATCAACGCCAATGCTAACGAGTGGGCCGACACTGCCGACGCCCCTCACGGACACGGCGGATGGATCGTGCCCGATCCGCTGACAGAAGCGCAGAAAGAACTGGTGAGACAATATTTTCAGGCTAACCCTAACCTCACATACCAGGATCCACACTTTGCCAATTTCTTCGTGCAGCAGGTTTATACGGGTGGTACCAGTGCCCCCACGACAGGCAACAAAGAAGATAACGTGGCAGCCGATGGGACAACCCATTACAACAGTGCCAACATGAACCTGCTCACCGTGGGTTACAACGAGCAGCACATCAACAACTTCAACGCCGGTACCTATAGCGGCAGCGGCCTGAACACCTACGAGGGCGCAGTGAACCAGGACGGCTCCGTGAACGTGCTTGATAGCGGCTACACCGTCAACGAATTTGCACAGCATCACCATCCCGACCAGATCATGCTGATGGTGAACATCGATGACACTGGGTGCATGGGCTACCACAACACGGGCGCCTCGCTGCAGAAGAACGACAAGGCCGCGCTGGTATCATGGACGGAGGTGCGCAGATGGGCCAGAGAACAACAAATTTATACGGAAGATATCCTTAACGACGGCTGGAACCGTTCGTTCGTAGGCTTCGACTTCGAACTCTACAGCCTCGACCAGTCGTATTTGAAGGACAATAGTGGCAATAACATCTACGCTCAGTTCAGCGACGGCCAGTTGAACGGTCTGGAGTATGTCTGGGACGGCACAAATATCATTCCCCGCCAATCCAGCGAAGGAGGTACTGTTCAGGATATCACCGATGCCTTTACCGGATTCTGGAACAATGATGATGGAAATCAGAGTTTAACAGAAAATGCCGATGGTACCATCACCTACCACTCAGCAGTGGGTGGCGGACTCATGGCTTGGTACGGAAAGACTTTTGATTTTTCACCATATAAATCAGTGGTGGTTGAGTTTGCTGAGGCACCCACCGTTTCAACAACACTGTTCTTCGAACTTCCTTGGGGCTCTTCTACGCAAGAAGCAGATGCTGGTGTTAATCAGATTGAATTCGTTATTGAGAATGTAACAGACCCTTGGAATCTGGCCAACTCCGTCAGTCAGATCGCTCTTCAGGCTAATGGAGAATCTGACATTATAATTAGCAGAATTTATCTGACAAGCAAGGAGTCTGAATCCGTCGAAGGCTATGGCGACTACCTCCTTGTCAACGGCCAGCAGGTGCCCTTCCTCAACACTAACACCAACATGTACGGCGGTATCAAGCAGACCATCACCGATGATGACATGCAGACGACGCAGGGCGGCAAGACATGCTTCGACATGGCAAAGATTGCCCAACTCGTCGGCGACGGCTATCTGCCCGTGAAGAATACCAACCTCCGCGACTGGGTGAAGTGGCAAGGCGGCGACGGCTACTACAGCGACTGGATCGTGACCTTG
>JAFRMM010000202.1 GCA_017430675.1 Prevotella sp. | reverse complement strand
TATCGCCACCAGCTCGCGACGAGGGAAACACGGCTTGCCGAACAGCCGGAACAGGAAGTCCATCGGCGGCAGTTCCTTCTCCGGCGTAATCCTCAGTTTCTCCAACATCAGCATCTTCGGACTCAGCGTTGTTGCCTCCCCCGCGTGGCTCAGTTCCACGTCCAGCTGTTTCATTGAATCATTGTCCATTCTTTGTGTAGTTTTATGTCATTATTTACCTACAAAGTTACACAAAACAATGGACACAAAAGAACATTCGCACGGCAACTTTCGGTCGCCGTGCGATTAATCAAGTCATTACTTTATTTTTACTCTCGAAACAGGTCTCGGACACGTACACCGAGGGCATCCGCGATGGTGTGAAGACGCCATAACGACGGATCTACTTGACCGTTTACGAACTGGCACATAGCCTGAGGACTAACGTCTATGCGCTGGGCCAACTCAATTGAACTTACGTTTTTTCCCACATTACTTTCAGCAGTTGTAACTGCGATTCATACTGTTGCTTTTTTGCTTTCATTGCTTTTGTTACGATTAAAAATTAGACAAAATAAGTTTGGGAGTGCAAAGGTACTCAGTTTCCTTTTGCACTCCCAAACAATTAACGATATTTGTATTACGGACTTCTGGACATTCCTATGGTTCCGCCCAGATTATTACATGTGCTGTCCTGTGGCATGGCGGTACTCAAGAATCTTGTTTTGCAGGTCGGCATAGGCATCGATTACTCTATTAATGCAGCGATGCCAGAAGATATCTTGGTCGTGGCACTCTCTTGGTCGATAGCCTTTTTCACCTCGACACTCTCTATCTTCCATCGGCTTTCCACGATGTTGGTGGGATTGTCGGGCTGCTTATACTTCATGGAGAATTCTATATAGTAAGTACCGACGGGCACGGCGCACAGGGCCTCTTCGCCAGGCTGGTAGCCGCTTTCCACCACATAGAGCGGGTCACCCTGTCCGGCTTTGTCATCCTGCGCCCATATCCTGATATTGTAAATAGCAAGGGTCTCATTGTTCTTCAACGCAATCACACCGAACGGCACGCGGCTGGGGTGTGGTATCTGGGCGTATGAATAGTTCTTGGCATGGAAACTCTTATGATAGCCATCAGGATAGAACAGGTCGTCAGAGGAATGGACGTAGGATGCGTACTCATAGTCGAAGCAGGTGGCCAACATGAAACTGGCATCCGAACTGTCGCGGACTGCTTCGCTTACAGGAACAGCCCAGCACCAGACAGACTGTGCGTTGAAATCGGACCGTGCCACCAGCGGGATGAGGTTCACGACATCCTTTTCGTCATGACCGTCGGGGAACGTGAAACTGCCGATGGGTTTGGTGATGTATGAATTGGTGACTGCCTGTGACTCGGCTTCGGTGTTCACCTCAATGGTTATATCGCTAATGTTCACCGTCTCGGATTTGGAGTGACTGGCACTGAATGCCAAGCCTGCCGAACTCACAGTACCTGCCGAAAGAGAGCCGTTGAGCCCGATGTTGATGCCAGACGTGTAACTGGTGCTGCCGATGGTGGTTCCCGGTGACGGACTGGAGTAGAAAGAGATGCCGGGCACCATCACATCTTTGTGCACTTTCCCGGTCACCATCATGTAGTTGGCAATTTCCTGCAGATTCCTGTATTTCCATTCTCGAGTCTCCCTGTCATCGTCGGCCTTGAAGGTATATTCCGAGGGATCGACCATAGCCGAAGAGAGATCGAACTGCTTCATGTAGTAACCGGCTCCCCAATGGGTGATGAGACCGTGCTTCTTCTTGAAACTGCTGAACACAGAGCCGTTCCTCACCGTGAGGTCCATTTTCACAATGTAGTAGTCACCTGGCTGTTTGTTGCCTTCGAATACGTATGCAGAATAGACTGTGTACTTCACCACTACACTACCGGTGGCATCAATCCAGTCGGCACTGCTCGTCTTTCTGTCAGCCACTACGTTTTTCATCGGTACAGAGAAATTCTGGCTTATCAAGTCACACTCCTCTATAAGTACTTTGGGATCGAACTGTGTCACATACTGGACTGCACTTCTGGTTCTTGCACGCCCCGTCCGCTGCTCCTTCAGCCAACTGCACATCTCAAAGATGCGGCGCTTGTAGTAACTCTGTGCATTTTGCTCTAACATTGAGAGAACCAGAGGGTCTTCAATCTCTTCGGGATTAAATGGATTTGTAGAGTAAAGCACATAGTGTTCGCGCTTCTTACTGGTGGCATAGAGCAACACCTCCTGCGAAGCGTTGAAAGGCAACACATTAGGAAGTCCATACTTGGCGGCAAACTCCCTATAACGGTCGCCGTCAGGTTGTGCCACGATGATAAAGCCTCCACGCTGATAGAGAGCCAACAGTTCACCGTCGTATGTGCCGATGTCCTCGTCTCTCACCACAGCCACTTCTGCGTCATCAAGCGAAGTGATGTTGGTCAAAAAGGCCTGTAGGCCCTCTCTTACCTCTGGTTTGATGCCAGCGGATATGAACACAGGAGCGTCAATAACTACAGATGAGTAGTCTGGCTCGTCCTGCATGAAGACTTCGGATTCGTCGGTGTCTTCTGGGTTTACCACAGGATTACTGTCGTTGGTGCATGCTGTCAGGCCAACGAGTGCAGACAGCAACAGGATGGAAAGTTTTGATGTAAAAGATTTCATAAGACGTAAGTTTTTAAGATGACAATTTTAATTTATTTATGATGGTGGGATATACCTCGCGGATGTGGCGGAAGAACTGGCGGTAGCCATCGCAGAGGTAGTTTCGACGCTCGATGCCGCTGAGGGTGAGGCGCTCCAGAAGGCGGTCTTTAGGGCAGCCGCCGAAGCAGAGGTCGGCCACGTCGCAGTGTAAGCACTCGTGGGGCAGGCTGTCAAGTTTGTGCTCGCCGAAGCGACGGTTGGTCTGCATCATATCGTGGAGAGGGCTATCGAGGATGTTGCCGATGCGGTATTCAGGGAAGACGTACCTGTCGCAGCGGTAGAGGTCGCCATTTTTCTCAACGACGGCACAGTGTCCGCATACGGCTTCATGGACGCAGAGTCCGGCAGGGTGGCGGGTGAGGTTGCCGATAGCGGCCTCGATGGCTTGCACAAACTTGTGGCCAAAATCTTTCTGGAGCCAGAGGTCGGTGATGGTGCAGAGGAATCGGCCATAAGCAGAGGCAGTGACACTATAGGGAGCGAGGTGACGGGGGTTGGTGGCATCGGCAGTGTAGAGCCCTGGAGGGATGGCGACGTTTTTCGTGACCGTCTGTGGCAGGCACTCAACGACGGGTAGGAACTGCATAAAGTCGGTGTACTGGCGTAGGAAATTGTACACCTCATCGGGGTGGTCGGCGTTGGCCGCATTGACAGTGGTTAAGATGTTTAGTTCGACATTGTGCTTCAGCAGCAGTTCGAGTCCGTACATGGTCTTTGCGAAGGTGCCTTCACCGTGCGCGTCCTTTCTATATATATTATGCAGATGCTCTGGGCCGTCGATGCTGATGCCGATGCGGAAGTGGTGGTCGTGGAAGAAACGACACCAGTCGTCAGTGAGCCGTGTGCCGTTGGTCTGTAGGGTGTTGAGGATTCGACGACCAGTGGCATACTTCTCTTGTAACCTGACGACGCGCTCAAAGAAGGGAATACCAGCAAGGGTTGGCTCGCCACCGTGCCAAGCAAACTCTATCTCAGCCCGTCGGCCGTGGATGGCCACGACCTGACGGATATACGAGTCAAGCACGTTGTCGGCCATCAGGGCGGGAGTGGCAGATTGGCCACTCCCCGTGCCCAGATAGTAGCAATAGGTGCATCGCAGGTTGCAGGCAGCACCTATAGGTTTTACCTCTATAGCGTAATGCCGATAGTCATCAGATTGTATCATCAATCAGTTCGATTATAGAGTCCGATTCCACCTTTGTATCCACCGCCTTGACGCACTTCGTGTCCGTCGTCGGTGCCTATTTCATGCTCTATGAGAGCGTTAAGTTTCTGGTTCATCATCGTGACGATACTCTCGTTGCTGCCCTTGGGCCATGCCAAATTATCTGTCTCTTCACCGCCATAGACGAACACCTCCACATCGTTGTTTTCCCACAATGCCTCGTAAGTAGTAGGCGTGTTGAAATTGAGCGGCGAGAAATAGCGAGCCATTTTATATTCAGGTGTGATGATGCCGCGCACGAAACCGCGCTTGCTGAGGTCGGCACGGTAGGCCGGCGTCATAGTAGGGTTGAGTACGAATGCACTGTCGAGCATTGACAGCATCTCGAAGGTAAACAGGGCACCCTCATTGTTGCGGATGTCAGTGCTCGGATCCTTCACGGCAGGTACAAGCGAATGACCGCGCAGTTCACCTGCTATCTGCTGGAACTGTTGCTGATTACCGTTTGTGGCATAGTCGATAACCGTCGGTGCGAGGTCGAGGTGTGACGTCAGGTTACGGCAGTGGCGACCGCCCACTATCTCGGGATGATAGACGATGAGGGGCACGTGAATATTGTTTTCATAGATGTTGCCGCCCTTGCCTTTCATGGCATGGGCACCCTGTAGTTCACCATGGTCGCTGGTGTAGATGATAATGGTGTTCTGCATCAGACCAGCCTCGCTAAGATAGTTAAGCAGGCGAAGCATATGGTTGTCCTCGTCCTGAATGGTATTATAATAGTAGTCACGGAAGCGTTTCCAACTATCGGCTGTCTTGGGTGTCGGCCCTACCATACGCTCCCAATTATAGTAGTACTCGGTGTGCGCCTGTGGTCGGCCCGGCTTGTCGAGCGGCTCGTTCCATGATGCAGGCAGCACCACGTCGTAACTTTTCTTATAAACGGGATCATCAGGGGCAGGAACACCCTCACCGGCCAGTCCGCCAATGCCGTCCTCGTTGTAGTACATGATGTCGTGTGGATTCAAGAAGTTCACGGCCAGAAAGAACGACTGGCCACCCTCGTTCAGAGCCTTTCCCTTGGTGCGGAGCCACTCGATGCTATTGTCGCAGATAGTTCCATCCTCATGCCATCCCTCATAGACGGAACCGTACATGTCGCCTTCAGTCCAGTCGCTGAAACCGTAATCTTCGAGTGACTCGGTATCTTTAGACACATGCCACTTGCCCTTGAAAGCGGTATAGTAACCTGCTTGGCGCAACATGTCGCCTATGGTGGGCAGGTCTCGCGGCATATCGTTGACAAAAGCGTAATTAGTGTTATCAAGCATGCAGGTCTCTGTGATGTGACGACCGGTATAGATGACCGATCGACTTGAAGTGGAAACATTGGCACAGGCATAATGTTTCTCGAACGTAGTGCCTATCTGTCTGAGCCTTTCGCGAGCCGCATAGTCGCTACCAGCAGGATAATGTTCCATGTAGGCTTCCTGATCGCAGGTAATGAAGACGATGTTGTACTTACCGTCGCCATTAGGTTTCGGCTGGTCTGGGTTCACAATGGGGTTGTCGTTGTTCTCGGTACAACCCGTGAATAGTGCGCCTGTCGGAATGGCCAAGGCGGCACTGACGAGGAAATACTTTTTTCTCATAATTATTATTAGTTTTTAGGTGAATGATTATTCTTCTGCCGTCGCTCCTGTCGGTAGATGAACCACTGGGAACGGACGAGGACAATGAGAACGACGAGGGCGAGGACGCTGGAGATGGCGATGCCTGCGGTCTTGATGATTTCTTCCATGTGCTACGTTATGTTGATGATTTGTTGGGGGCAAAGGTATCGCTTTCCCCGCAAAAGGACTTTCCTCTCGACGTAAATACGCTGAAAGGAAAGAAAAAATACGCTCAGAGGAAAGAAATACGCTGAGAGGAAAGTTTTTCGTTAAGCCAAATGAGCAGCACGAAGGTGGCTTCAGTGCTGCCATGGCGAGAAAACTTCGACATGGTCAAAGTTCTTTATTCGGGCTTGCGGAAGACGGAGGGCGAGGGCTTGCCCTGCGAGGCAAAGGCCTTCGACATGGACGAGGGGGAGGTGAAGCCGCAGTCGGTGGCAATGTCGAGTAGGCGGCGGTCGGGATACTGGCGGATGAGGGCGATGGCATGGCGCACACGGTGCTGGCAAATCATGTCGTAGAACGAGGAGTAGCCGCTGCGGCGGATGACCTCGGTGAGATAGTTGGAATTGATGCCGAGGCGCTGCATCAGAGTGTCGGCGGTGATGTGCTGCTCAGTGAAGATGCGCTCGTCGGTGAGCAGGCTATCCAATCGGCGGCGCAACTCGTCGTAGCGGTCGTCGCTGAGGCGGAAGGCTGTGTCGGCGGTGGTGTCGTCCTCGGCATCGGCGTTGGTGGTCATAGGTGCGTCGGCAATGTCCGAGTCATCGCCCTCCGTATTCTTCCCACTGATGTCGAAAGGCTGTCGCCAGGGGTTGAGGGTAAAGATGCAGAACCATATATTGACCACCGTGAAGGCGATGTCGCGGATGGCCTTCGCCGTGGGGTCGTCGAGGCAGAAGTTGACGGCCATGAGCACGCAGATGGACGTGGGCAGCCACTGAATCTTCTGGGCGAAGCGTGTGGGGAAGTCGTCGCTGTCAGCGTAGGTGTCCTCGTTCACGCGGCGCACGGCCTGCCCGATGCGCTGCCCCATGCGGATGGTGCGCCAGAAGTACCACGCGAACAGCACGCCCGTCAGCACGAACGCCATGGGGCGGTAGCCGTCGGGCAGCGTCACGAGACCGACGGCCTGAAGGAAGAGCGGAAGCAGGGGAACGACGGGCGGCAGGAATATCCAGTAGTCGCTCCGCTTGTGGCGGACTTCGGGGAAGAAGTATCCCTCGCACATCACCAGCATCAGCAGCGGGAAGACGAGCAAGGCAAAGGCGTTGGCATAAAGCAGCGTGTCAACCTGGCCAATACGGAAGAGGTAAGGCAGTTCTAACGTCTGCAACAGATAGAGCCATCCCACCGACCACTGCGCCGGGAACAGCCGCCCGAACTCCTCGCTGTAGGCCCTCGGCCTATAGAACCACTTCAGCAGCCATCCGTACAGATTGGTCAGGATGAACGCCAGATTGGCGGCAAAGAACAGTAGGTAGAGGGTCTGTGGCATGTTGCTGTCGTTTTGCGGGTGAGGGTGGTTTCTCTACCTTTATTATATATTATAGAGATGATATTTCCTCCATCGTCAGGCCTGTTGCCTCGGCAATCTGTTCGATGGTCATCACGTTCATGGCCTTCAGTTTGCGGGCAGTTTCTGTCTTCTCGTTCTCAAGTTTTGCAAGTTGCTCCTTTGTTTCCCTCAATTCATCGGCCATGTCCTTGTCACGGCGCACTCTGTCCCAGAACATATCGTAGCCGAGAAGTTGCTCGCGGGTGTAAGCCGATTCTTCAACGAGGCGAATAGCCTTGCTGATTTCGGGATTGTCGAGCAGTTCCTGCGGAACCTCCTCTGTCTTCTTGTTTATCTCTGTCAGGAAACGAAGCCAGAGCACTTGCATCTTTCTCTCAACCATCGTCTTGGGCTTGAACTTCTTCAGTTCAACGAATACAAGGTGGAAGCCGTCGATGACCTTCTCCGTGTATTTGTCGTGGACGAGGTGATAATAATGGTAATACTCCTCCATCTTAGGCTCGAAGATGTCGTCGATGAGGTTGAGCGAATAGACGGGCTGCAACTTGCTGAACTTCTCACCCTCGTCAAGTTGGCTCACATAGACCATCGACGAGTTGAAAAGCACGCGCTGCATGAAGTTCGTCGACCAGTACATCTGCATCTCGACGATGAACTGGCGCTTGTCGTTCGTCTCGCAATACACGTCCACAATGCTGTCCTTTCCCTCCTCGGTGCGGGGCACTCGCTCGGGCGACAGATAGTGTATGTCGGTTATCTCCTTGCCCTTCTCCAACGGCAGCAGGGCGTTGAGCAGGCTCATCACCAAGTCGGGATGCTCGCCGAATATCTTCTTGAAAGTCAGGTCGGCTTTCGGGTCTAAGTACTTTGCCATTGTCGTATTCTTTTAAATCTGCTGCAAAGTTACATATAATTTCTCAGATTATCTTCATATTATGTGAAATTTCTACATTATTTATGATTATCACGAGTAT
>JAFRMM010000201.1 GCA_017430675.1 Prevotella sp. | reverse complement strand
GGGATAGCCTTGCTATTGCCTTTCTCATCATACTTACTTACACGGGGACCCAGTGCAAGGGCTCCAATCAGAGCCAGCACACCACCCACACTGTGTACAATGGCAGAGCCGGCGAAATCGTGGAATACGTCGCCAAAGGTGGTCATCATAAAACTGTCGGCTGCATCGTTGCAGAGCCAGCCACCACCCCAGGTCCAGTGGCCCTCGATGGGGTAGATGAACAGTGAGATGGCTGCACTGTAAATCACATACATCGAGAACTTCGTGCGCTCAGCCATGGCACCACTCACAATCGTAGCACTGGTGGCACAGAACACCGTCTCGAAAATCAGGAAGCCCTCTACGGGCAGATCACCTTTATAGAATGTAAGGTCGCCCCAGTTGGGCATACCGATAAATCCTGCACCCTCGCTTCCAAACATAAAGCCGAAACCCAGGAAGAAGAACAATAACGAGCCGAACATAAAATCGACGAAGTTCTTCATCAGGATGTTAGCCGTGTTCTTACTACGCGTAAAACCTGCTTCGCACAGCGCAAATCCCGGCTGCATCCAGAAAACCAACATGGCTGCCAATAGCATCCATACGGTATCGAGTGATAATCCAATTTCGTTCATAATCATTTTGTGTTTGTGTTGTTATCCTTATTATTTCTTGTCTCTCAGAACGGTGTCGCCGTTCTCGCCAGTACGGATGCTCCATGTGTCGATCATGTCGCTCACAAAGATACGGCCGTCTCCTACTTCACCCGTATGGGCTACTTTCAGGATTACCTTCACCGTCGGCTCCACGAACTGGTCACGGCAGACAATAGTGATAGCCACACGCTCGATCACGTCCGTCGAATACTGGACACCACGGTATATCCTCTCCTGACGGCTCTGTCCGATGCCGTGCACGTTATGGTACTCAAACCAGTCGATGTCCGACTGCAGCAGCGCCTCCTTCACATCCTCGAACTTCGTCTTACGGATAATTGCCTCAATCTTTTTCATACTCTTTCCTTTTTACCTTAATTAATAATAGCGAAACCCTCTCATTGGTTTACAATCTGAAACGTTTCGAATGCAAAAGTATGACAATTTATCAAAACACCAAAGAAGACACAGACGTTTTGATTGTTAAAATCTAATTATAATGACATTTTGTAAACCAAATACGCATTTTGCTTTCATTTTATTATTTCTTCCTGTCCAAAACTATCATTTCGTAACTATGGCCACTTGGTGACACAGGGGATGACTCATACGTTGACTGCCCACAGGACTGTCAGTTTCGGAAAAATAACCTTGCGAATCAACTGACTTACAGCAAGTTACAAAAAAGTTGTGAAATTTCTGTGAAATCCTTAAAAGTGCCCATCAGGATGGTTTCCAAGGCACCCGAGCGAATGTTATGTTCCTGATTCACAAGGTTTTACGAAATACCATCAATCAAGAATTATATCTTTTGTGGACTTCAGAAACGGGCAAATTTAATTTAAACCACTGATTTATTGACAGTTACGCACGTTTGTGAAATTTTTGTTAACTCATTTTTGTCCAGGAATTTGCTTGGTTGCCATAAATTTCCTACTTTCGCTAATGATTTTCTCAAAGAATAGAATCATGAAGAGATATTAATCTAATACTAAAAACCAGGGTGGGGAGCAACACCAGAGGATCAGATCTTGGCTCCCTGCCCATTTTCATCTCCCCAAATACAGATCACTAACCATGGCAAAGCCCCTTGGCAACGGAATAGGTTCCCATTTGAGTTTGTGATAATTTGCCGAACGGAGACGGGAGATTGGTTATAGATTGTAAGTTAAAGGGGCGGAATTTGCAAAAAGTGTAAGTTGGACAGAATTTTAAGATTTAAAATGCAAGCAAAAACATTAGAGAGACAACAAAATGCATTAACTTTGCGCCAAGAAACGAACAAAATGTCAGAAAAAGTAAGGATAATATGACAAAGTGCAAGCAAACTCAAGCAAACAACAAAGGACTCTACCAGCGTGATTACGAACATGACGCGTGTGGCGTGGGTATGATTGTTAATATCCACGGTAACAAGAGCCATGAACTGGTGGATCATGCATTGCGGGTGCTGGAGAACATGCGCCACCGCGGTGCAGAGGTAGGAAAAGACGGAGACGGTGCGGGCATCATGATCCAGATACCCCACGAGTTCATCCTGTTGCAGGGCATCCCCGTGCCAGAGAAGGGTAAATACGGTACTGGTCTGGTGTTCCTGCCCAAAGAGGAGAAGGCACAGCAGGAGATCCTGAGCATCATGATCGAGGAGATCGAGCGCGAGGGACTGCAGTTGATGCACCTGCGCAACGTGCCCACAAACCCCGACTGTCTGGGCGAAGCCGCCCTGGGTACGGAGCCCGCCATCAAACAGATCTTCATCACGGGTGTCAGCGACGATAAAGTCGAGACCTTTTCGCGTACCTTATATATTATCAGAAAGAAGATCGAGCGCCGCATCAGTCACAAGGACTTCTACATCTGTTCACTGAGCAACACCAACATGATATACAAGGGTATGCTGTCGTCGATGCAAGTGCGTCAGTATTTCCCTGATCTCACCAACCCCTATCTGACAAGCGGACTGGCGCTGGTGCACTCACGTTTCAGCACAAACACATTTCCGACGTGGTCGCTGGCCCAGCCCTTCCGCCTGTTGTGTCACAACGGTGAGATCAACACCATCCGTGGCAACCGCGGTTGGATGCAGGCCCGTGAGAGCGTGCTGTCGAGTGAGGCCTTAGGCGATGCCAAGGCCATCTCACCCATCGTACAGCCTGGCATGAGCGACTCAGCCAGTCTCGACAACGTACTGGAATTCTTCGTGATGAGCGGTCTCTCGCTGCCCCATGCCATGAGCGTACTGGTGCCTGAGTCGTTCAACGACAAGAACCCCATCTCGGAGGACCTGAAGGCATTCTATGAGTACCATTCCATCCTAATGGAGCCATGGGACGGTCCTGCCGCCCTGCTGTTCAGCGACGGACGTTTCGCTGGTGGTATGCTCGACCGTAACGGTCTGCGTCCCGCCCGTTATACCATCACCAAGAACAACACGATGATCGTGGCCTCGGAGGTGGGTGTGATGGACTTCGACCCCACAGAGATCGCCGAGAAGGGTCGTCTGCAACCTGGTAAGATCCTGCTCATTGATACGAAGGAAGGAAAGATCTACTACGACGGCGAGATCAAACAGCAGTTGGCGAGTGAGCATCCGTATCGCCAGTGGCTGAGCACGAACCGCATCCAACTGGAGAAACTGAAGAGCGGCCGCCACGTAGAGAACGGTGTCAGCGACCTGCTGAAGAAAGAGGTGATGTTCGGCTACGGTGCCGAGGATATCGACGCCACCATCATACCGATGGCCGTGAACGGTCAGGAGCCGACAGCCTCGATGGGTAACGATACGCCACTGGCCGTTCTCTCAGACAAGCCGCAGACGTTCTTCAACTACTTCCGTCAGCAGTTCGCCCAGGTGACGAACCCTGCCATCGACTCCATCCGCGAGGAACTGGTGATGTCGTTGACGGAATATATCGGCCGCGTGGGTACGGGCATCCTGAACCCTGACGAGACGAACTGTAAGATGGTGCGTCTGCCCCATCCGATCCTGAACAACACACAACTCGATATCCTCTGCAACATCCGCTATAAGGGATTCAATACCATTAAGTTGCCTACTTTGTTCGATGGAACGAAGGGTGGCGACGGTCTGCGCGAAGCACTCGATGCCCTGTGTCATCAGGCTGAGAAGAGCGTGGATGAGGGTTATAACTACATCATCCTGAGCGACCGCGATGTGGATGCCGAGCACGTGGCCATCCCAAGTCTGTTGGCAGTAAGCGCTGTCCATCACTATCTGATCTCCGTCGGCAAACGTGTGCAGACGGCGCTGATCGTGGAGAGTGGTGAGATCCGTGAGACGATGCATGCCGCCCTGTTGTTGGGCTACGGTGCTTCAGCCCTCTGTCCCTACATGACGTTCGCCATCCTCGACAACCTCGTGAAGCAGCATAAGATACAAGAAGACTACGCCACTGCCGAGGCCAACTATATCAAGGCCGTCAAGAAGGGTCTGTTTAAGATCATGGCCAAGATGGGTATCTCGACCATCCGCTCCTATCGCGGTGCAAAGATCTTCGAGAGCATCGGACTGAGCGAGAACCTCCTGAAGACCTACTTCGGCACGGAGGTGAGCACCATCGGCGGCATCGGACTGGACAAGATCGCTAGCGACGCCGTAGCCATGCATCAGGCAGCCTTTGCCCATAGCAACACAGACACCACATTCCTGCCTAACCTGGGTCAGTTCCACTGGCGCAAGGACGGTATCAAGCATGCCTGGAACCCTGAGACGATCGCCACCCTGCAACTGGCCACGCGGACGGGTAACTACGAGAAGTTCAAGCAGTTCTCTAAACTGGTGGATACCAAGGAGTCGCCCATCTTCATCCGCGACTTCATGGGTTGGAAGAAGAATCCCATCAGCATCGACGAGGTGGAGCCCGTAGAGAACATTGTGAAGCACTTCGTGGCAGGTGCCATGTCGTTTGGTGCCCTCTCGAAGGAGGCTCACGAGGCTATCTGTCTGGCCATGAACAAACTCGGTGCCCGCTCGAACACTGGTGAGGGTGGTGAAGACTCTGAGCGCTTCCACTCGACGTTCGATGGCATTAGCCTCAGTTCAAAGACGAAGCAAGTAGCATCAGGCCGTTTCGGTGTGACCGTAGAGTATCTGGTGAATGCTGAAGAGATACAGATCAAGGTGGCACAGGGTGCCAAGCCTGGAGAGGGCGGACAACTGCCTGGCTTCAAGGTGAACGAGGTGATCGCCAAGACGCGTCACTCCATTCCTGGCATCTCACTGATCTCGCCCCCACCTCATCACGACATCTATAGTATTGAGGATCTGGCTCAGTTGATCTTCGACCTGAAGAACGTGAACCCGAAGGCTGCTGTCAGCGTGAAACTTGTTGCTGAGAGTGGTGTGGGTACGATTGCCGCGGGTGTCGCCAAGGCCAAGGCCGACCTGATCATCATCAGTGGTGCCGAGGGTGGTACGGGCGCAAGTCCCGCCTCGAGCATGCGCTTCGCTGGTATCTCGCCTGAGATCGGACTCTCTGAGACCCAGCAGACACTCGTACGCAACGGCCTGCGCAGCAATGTCCGTCTGCAGGTAGATGGTCAGATCAAGACAGGTCGCGACATCGTGCTGATGGCCTTGCTGGGTGCTGAGGAGTTTGGCTTCGGTACAGCAGCACTGATCGTTCTGGGCTGTGTGATGATGCGCAAATGTAACCTTAACACCTGTCCGATGGGTGTGGCTACGCAGAACGCAGAACTGAGGAAGCACTTCGTAGGAAGATATGAATATCTTGTGAACTACTTCACGTTCCTCGCCCAAGAGGTACGCGAGTATCTGGCCGAGATGGGCTTCAAGTGCCTCAACGATATCGTTGGTCGTACAGACCTCATCGAGACGGGCGCCTCCGTGCTCGACTTCGACAGACTGTTGAACAAGGAAGAGGGTACGCTCCACTTCACGGGTGACATGACAAAGCCCGCCGTACCATTAGGTATGCAGGGCACGATCCTCGACCAACAGATGATCGAGGCAGCCGCCAAGGCCATCGGCCAACAGAAGGAGGTGTCACTCGACTATGCCATCAAAAATACAGATCGTGCCGTGGGTACGATGCTCTCTGGCACGGTAGCAGGGAAATACGGTCTGGCAGGTCTGCCCGACGATACCATCAACGTAAAGTTCAAGGGTTCAGCCGGACAGTCGTTTGGTGCTTTCCTCGCCCACGGCATCAGTTTCAAACTGGAGGGTGAGACCAACGACTACTTCGCCAAGGGTCTCAGCGGCGGACGTATCGCCATCCTGCCACCAACGCGTTCGAACTTCAAGGCTGAGGAGAACATCATCGCAGGTAATACGGGTCTCTATGGTGCCACCAGCGGTGAACTCTATATCAATGGTAAGGTGGGTGAGCGCTTCGGTGTGCGTAACTCAGGTGCCATCGCCGTCATCGAGGGCGCTGGCGATCACTGCTGTGAATATATGACTGGTGGTCGCGTGGTGGTGCTCGGTAAGACGGGCCGTAACTTCGCAGCCGGTATGAGTGGCGGTGTGGCCTACGTCTATGACAAGGACCATACGTTCGACTACTTCTGTAACATGGATATGGTGGAACTGGGACTCGTCGAGGACAGTGTCAGCCGCAAGGAACTGCTGGAACTGATCCGTCAGCACTACCTCCACACGGGTTCTGCCCTCGCAGGACGGATGCTCGACGACTGGCAGCGCTACGTCACAGACTTTATCCAGGTGGTACCTATCGAGTACAAACGCGTGCTTCAGGAGGAGCAGATGAAGAAACTACGCGAGAAGATCGCCGACATGACACGCGAGTATTAACGGTTATTGGTTATTGGTTATTGTTTATTGATAATTATGGGAAATCCTAAAGCATTTTTAGAGATACACCGCCAGGAGGCGGGATACCGTCCGATTCACGATAGAATCCACGATTTCGGCGAGGTGGAGCAGACGCTCAACACCCACCAGCGCCGCGAACAGGCCAGCCGTTGCATGGACTGTGGCGTACCTTTCTGCCACTGGGCTTGTCCGTTGGGCAACAAGGCTCCAGAGTGGAATGATGCCCTCTTCAAAGGAGACTGGGAGTTGGCTTATCAGTTGCTCACCAGCACGAACCCTTTCCCAGAGTTCACGGGTCGTATCTGTCCCGCCCTCTGCGAGAAGGCCTGTGTGCTGAACCGCTACAACCACGAGCCGACGACCAACCGCGAGGACGAGGCCGCCATCATCGAGGCTGCCTTCCGTGAAGGTTATATCCAACCGCATATCCCTGAGCGCAACGGTAAGAAGGTGGCCGTGATCGGTGCCGGTCCTGCAGGACTCGCCGCCGCCAACGACCTGAACCAGATGGGCTATACCGTTACCGTCTTCGAGAAGAACGAGGCCGCTGGCGGTCTGCTCCGCTACGGCATCCCCAACTTCAAACTCAACAAGACGATTATCGACCGTCGCCTGAAGTTAATGGAGGAAGAAGGTATCACCTTCAAATATGGTGAAGCCGTTGAACTGGGAAATTTAGGAAATCTAGGAAATCCTAGGAAATCCTATGATGCCTACGTCATCTCCACAGGTACACCTACCGCCAGAGACCTCAAGGCTCCGGGCCGTGAACTGAAGGGCGTTCACTTCGCCCTCGAACTGCTCTCTCAGCAGAATCGTGTTTTGGCAGGCATGGAGTTTAGTAAGGACGAGCGCATCACCGCCAAAGGCAAGGATGTACTGGTGATCGGTGGTGGTGATACGGGCTCTGACTGTATCGGTACAGCCCACCGTCAGGGATGCAAGAGCGTGACACAGATCGAGATCATGCCCAAGCCCGTAGAGGGACCTGACGATCCTCAAAACCCCTGGCCCAACTGGCCACGTACGCTCAAGACCACCTCTTCGCATGAGGAAGGTTGTACCCGTCGCTGGAACATCAACACGCTGGAGTTCCTGGGCGAGAACGGCAAACTGACAGGTGTCAAGGTACAGGAAATCGACTGGAAGCCCAACCCCGAGGGTGGCCGTCCGATCATGGTCGAGAAAGGTAAGCCCGAGATCATCAAGGCCGAACTCGTACTCCTCGCCATGGGATTCCTGAAGCCTGAGCATCCTGAGTACCCCAAGAACGTCTTCGTCTGCGGTGATGCCGCCAATGGAGCATCGCTTGTCGTTCGCGCCATGGCCAGCGGGCGCCAGACTGCACAAAAGGTAAATAAGTATCTCGCCTCTAACCCCTCACCTCTAAAATATGTCTAAGATTCCCTTCACCAAGATGCACGGCTGCGGTAACGACTATATCTACGTCGATACCATACGCCACCCCATCGCTGATCCAGCGAAGGCAGCCATCCTGTGGAGCAACCGTCACAAGGGCATCGGCTCCGACGGACTGGTGCTCATCGGTGAATCATCGATTCCTGAGGCCGACTTCTCCATGCGCATCTTCAACGCCGATGGCAGTGAGGCTATGATGTGCGGCAATGCATCGCGGTGTATCGGGAAATATCTCTATGAGCGCGGTCTCACCGAGCAGACGGAGATCCGTCTGCTGACGCTGTCAGGCATCAAGATCTTACGCTTGCACCTCACTGACGGCACCGTGGAAAGCGTCACAGTAGATATGGGCGAGCCGACACTGGAAGATGTGACGCAGTTCTTGACTAATCGTGGTCTTACACAAGGCACCTTTGTCTCGATGGGCAACCCTCACTACGTCATCTTCACGGACAATGTAGATCAGGTGGGAGAAACAGGCCGTGCACTGGAAAAGCATCCTGCCTTTCCACAACGCTGCAACATCGAATTCGCCCGTGTAGAAGATGATGGCAACATCCGCGTACGTGTCTGGGAACGTGGCAGTGGTATCACACAGGCCTGTGGTACAGGTGCCTGTGCTACAGCCGTTGCCGCTGCCCTCACAGGTCGCGCCAGCCGTCAGTCGCAGATCGTCATGGATGGCGGAACACTCAGCATCGAATGGCGGGAAAAGGATAACCGTGTCTATATGACGGGGCCTGCCGCCTTTGTCTATGATGGAGAAATAGAATTATAATAGTATTAACACCAAACACAGAAAGATTATGGAAGCATTAAGATTTCAGGTTGTCGGTGAGGCTTTCAAGAAGAAGCCACTCGACGTGAAAGCACCCAGTGAGAGACCTTACGAGTATTTTGGCAAGAAGGTCTTCAACCGTGAGAAGATGTACAAGTACCTGCCGAAGCAGGTCTATGAGAAGATGATCGATGTGATGGACAATGGTGCCCGTCTGGATCGCGACATCGCCGATGCTGTAGCCGCTGGCATGAAGCAGTGGGCCGTAGAGAACGGTGTCACCCACTATACACACTGGTTCCAGCCCCTGACGGAGGGAACCGCCGAGAAGCATGACTCTTTCATTGAGCATGACGGCAAGGGTGGTATGGTAGAGGAGTTCACAGGTAAACTTCTCGTTCAGCAGGAGCCCGATGCCTCTTCCTTCCCCTCTGGTGGTATCCGCTCGACTTTCGAGGCCCGCGGTTACTCGGCATGGGATCCTACATCGCCTGTGTTCATCATCGACGATACCCTGTGTATCCCCACCGTATTTATCAGTTATAGCGGTGAGGCACTCGACTATAAGGCACCGCTGCTGCGCGCCCTGCACGCCGTAAACGTGGCTGCCGTTGATGTCTGCCACTATTTCGATCCCGCTGTAAAGAAGGTCACTTCTAACCTCGGCTGGGAACAGGAGTACTTCCTGGTAGATGAAGGCCTCTATGCAGCCCGTCCTGACCCCCTGCTGACAGGTCGTACCCTGATGGGACACGACTCTGCCAAGAACCAGCAGATGGACGACCACTACTTCGGAAGCATCCCTGAGCGTGTCGCTGCCTTCATGCGCGACCTCGAGATCCAAGCCCTGGAACTCGGCGTTCCTTGTAAGACCCGTCACAACGAGGTGGCTCCCAACCAGTTTGAACTCGCTCCTATCTTCGAGGAGACCAACCTGGCCGTCGATCATAACATGATGCTCATGTCACTGATGAAGAAGGTGGCCCGCAAGCACGGTTTCCGTGTACTGCTGCATGAGAAGCCCTTCGCAGGTATCAACGGTAGTGGTAAGCACAACAACTGGAGCTTGAGCACCGATACGGGTGTACTGCTGCATGCTCCTGGTAAGACTGCTGAACAGAACCTGCGCTTCGCTACTTTCATCGTAGAGACCCTGATGGGTGTTTACAAGCACAACGGACTGCTGAAGGCCAGCATTATGAGTGCTACCAACGCTCACCGTCTGGGTGCTAACGAGGCTCCCCCAGCCATCGTATCTTCGTTCCTCGGTAAGCAGGTTTCTGAGCTGCTCGACCACATCGAGAAGGCCGATGTCGATGATATCCTCGCTATGGCTGGCAAGCAGGGATTGAAGATGGATATCCCTGAGATTCCTGAACTGCTCATCGACAACACCGACCGCAACCGTACCTCTCCATTTGCCTTCACAGGTAACCGTTTCGAGTTCCGTGCTGTAGGTTCTGAGGCTAACTGCGCTAGCGCAATGATCGCCCTGAACAGTGCTGTAGCCGAG
>JAFRMM010000200.1 GCA_017430675.1 Prevotella sp. | reverse complement strand
TTTGCACCCGCAAAACAAAAATGATGCACCCGTAGCTCAGTTGGTAGAGCACCTGACTCTTAATCAGGGTGTCCAGGGTTCGAGCCCCTGCGGGTGTACTACACACACATAGGTTGCCGATATGGCTCAGTTGGTAGAGCAACGCATTCGTAATGCGTAGGTCCCCGGTTCGAGTCCGGGTATCGGCTCAAGGCAATCGGATTCATCAAAACTTGCGGAATTAGCACATCGGTAGTGCACGGGCTTCCCAAGCCTGGGAGGCGGGTTCGATTCCCGTATTCCGCTCTCCGGCCTGAGAAGCACAAATTAGTAGTTATTTTCCTTCCATCAAGGCAGCCGTGCGTACCCGTGACAAGGTCTCGGGGGTCATCTGCAGGTAACTGGCGATATACACCAACGGGGCACGGAGCACCAGTTGGGGCTGGTTCTTCACCAGTTTCTGATAGCGGTCCTGCGCGCTCTCGAAGCGCAGCATGTCGGCATGGTGCTGCGACAGGATGAGCGACTCTTCCAGGATTTTGCGGTAGAGGATCTGGATGTTCACGCTCTTCATGGCGACGGCCTCCAGTTCAGCCTTGGGCAAGGCGATGAGGACCGACGGTTCCAGGGCCTTGATCTGCAACTGTGACGGCTGTTCGCGGAAGAGGCTCTCGATGCACATCACGATGGTGTTCTCCGTCGCCATGTATTCCGTGAGTTCCTTGTCGTTCTTATAGTAATACTGGCGCACCAGTCCTTTCACGATCCAATAGATGTTGGTACAGGTATCCCCTTCTTTGAGGATCATCTCGTTCTTGGCGAATTTCATGGGCACAAGGATGCCCTCGAGCAAGTCCAGTTCCTCATGTGTCATTGTACTGTAACGACGGGCCAGTTCGCGTGCCACGTCTCTTGTTGTCAAACTAATACTCGGCATAGGTCTTTTTTATATATACGTTTTTAGTCCAATTTCAATACTGCCAGGAATGCCTTCTGGGGCACTTCCACGTTACCGATCTGCTTCATGCGCTTCTTTCCGCGCTTCTGCTTCTCCAGGAGTTTGCGCTTACGCGACACGTCACCGCCATAGCACTTGGCCGTCACATCCTTACGCACCTGCTTCACGGTCTCACGGGCGATGATCTTCGCCCCGATGGCGGCCTGGATGGCGATGTCGAACTGCTGGCGCGGGATCAGTTCCTTGAGTTTCTCGCACATGCGCCGGCCGAAGGCGACGGCATTGTCCTGATGCGTCAGGGTGGATAGCGCATCCACGGGCTCGCCGTTGAGCAGGATGTCCAGTTTGGCGAGTTTAGAGGGCCGGAAGCCGTCGATATGGTAGTCGAACGAGGCATAGCCCTTGGAGATGGACTTCAGTTTGTCGTAGAAGTCGATCACGATCTCTCCCAGGGGCAGCATGAAGTGCAGTTCGATACGGTTGCCGCTGACGTACTGCTGGTCGATCAGTTCACCCCGCTTGTCGAGGCAGAGCGTCATGATGGGCCCGATATAGTCGGAAGCCGTGATGATCGAGGCGCGGATATAGGGCTCCTCGATATGCTCTATCATCGTCAGGTCAGGCAGTCCCGAGGGGTTATGCACCTCCTTGGCCTCCCCCTGCTTGGTGTAGCACATATACGACACGTTGGGCACGGTGGTAATCACGTCCATGTCAAACTCACGGTCGAGGCGCTCCTGGATGATCTCCATGTGGAGCAGTCCCAGGAAGCCGCAACGGAAACCGAAGCCCAAGGCCACCGACGACTCTGGCGTAAACGTCAGCGAGGCATCGTTAAGTTGAAGTTTCTCAAGTGAGGCCCTCAGGTTCTCATAGTCCGTGGGGTCGATGGGATAGACGCCGGCGAACACCATCGGCTTCACCTCCTGGAAGCCCTCGATGGCCTTGTCGCAGGGCTTGGCCACCTGCGTGATGGTATCGCCCACCTTCACCTCGCGCGAGTTCTTGATGCCGCTGATGATATAGCCCACGTCGCCCGTGCGCAGTTCCTTGCGGGGGATCATGTCCATCTTCAGCACGCCGATCTCGTCGGCGTCATACTCCATGCCCGTATTGAAGAACTTCACGTGGTCGCCCGTACGGATGACGCCGTTCAGGATCTTGAAGTAGGCGATGATGCCGCGGAAGGAGTTGAAGACGGAGTCGAAGATCAGGGCCTGCAGCGGGGCTTCCTCGTCGCCCTCGGGGTGCGGGATGCGCTCCACGACGGCATTGAGGATGTCCTCCACGCCCTCACCCGTCTTGCCCGACGCACGTATGATGTCCGACCTGTCACAGCCGATGAGGTCGATGATCTCGTCCTCCACCTCGTCGGGCATGGCCGAGGGCATGTCGATCTTGTTGATCACCGGGATGATCTCCAGGTTATGGTCGATGGCCATGTAGAGGTTGGAGATCGTCTGCGCCTGTACGCCCTGTGTGGCATCCACCACCAGCAGGGCCCCCTCGCAGGCCGCTATCGAGCGTGACACCTCGTAGGAGAAATCCACATGTCCCGGGGTGTCTATCAGGTTCAGGATATACTTCTCACCTTTATATATATATTCCATCTGGATGGCGTGGCTCTTGATGGTGATGCCACGCTCGCGCTCCAGTTCCATGTCGTCCAGCATCTGGCCCTCCGTCACCTGAATGGTCTTGGTGAACTCCAGCAGACGGTCGGCCAGGGTGGATTTACCGTGGTCGATATGCGCGATGATACAGAAGTTCCTAATATGATCCATTCAGTTATACGTGTACTTCGAATTGCAAAGTTACAAAAAAACGTCGAAAAAACAGATATTTTTGCTTTTTTTTGTACCTTTGCACTCAAAAAATAGCATTCGTTATGAAAAAATTCTGGATAATGGCAGTATTCGCATGCATTTTGTGTGCATGTCAGGAGTCGCTCGAGGACCGTTGCGCCCGTGAGACCGAGGAATACACGAAGAAGAATTGTCCCGCCAAACTGGACAACAACACCACGCTCGACAGCCTGACCTTTGAGCGCGAGACCCACACCCTGCACTACTACTACCGGCTGACGGGCCTCGCCGACAGGGACAGCATACTGGAGGAGATCGACGCCGCCAGTACCTTGAAGGAGGAACTGAGGAACACCACCTCCCTGCGCGTCTATAAGGAGAACAAATACCGCTTCGCCTACACCTTCCATTCAGAGAGGGATCCCCAGAAGGTCCTGCTGGATGTCGTCTTCACCGATAAAGACTATTAAGTGGCACCTATCCGGAGACAGTGCCACTTAACCGAAATAGCAGTTTTTGAAAATTACTCAATGCTTTAGGAAAATTACTCAATGAGTATTTTGAAATAGTCATTGAGTAATTCCCGAAAGTCACTGAGTGGTCCGCCCCGGTCACTCCGAGGGGGCGTGCTTCAGTTGCTCCAGGGCGCGGCAGAGTTGGTCGGGACAACTCGTGCCCTTCGTGCCGCAGCGGATGCCGTCGAGTTTGCGGATCACGTCGTCGATATGCTGGCCGCGCACCAACGAGCAGAGCCCCTGCAGGTTGCCGCTGCATCCGCCCAGGAAGAACACCTGCTGGATCACGTCATGCTCGTCGGCCGTGACGTCGATCATCTTCGAGCAGGTGCCCTGCGTCATGTACTGGACATGCTTCATAGTTCGGGCTTCATGTTGGTATAGACGGTCTGCACGTCGTCGAAGTCCTCCAGGCGCTCCACCATCTTGTCGATGGTCTCGCGCTGCTCGGCCGTCACGTCCTTCAGGTCGTTGGGGATGCGGGTGAACTCGGCGCCCGTCACCTCGAAGCCGTTCTCCTCCAGATGCTTCTGGATGGCACCGAAACTGGAAGGATCGCCGTAGATGGTGATGCTGTTCTCCTCCTCGTCC
>JAFRMM010000199.1 GCA_017430675.1 Prevotella sp. | reverse complement strand
ATACCAACGAACAGTCTTCTCGATGCCCTCCTCGAACTGTAGACTTGGCTCCCAGCCGAGTTCCTTCTGCAGCTTTGTAGAGTCGATGGCATAGCGCAGATCATGTCCGGCACGGTCTGTCACGAAGGTGATGAGATCCATATCCTCGCCCTCCTTACGACCCAGCAGGCGATCGACGGTCTTGATCACCACCTTGATGATGTCGATGTTCTTCCACTCATTGAAGCCGCCGATGTTATAGGTATCCGCGATCTTTCCCTCGTGGAAAATCACGTCGATGGCGCGTGCATGATCCTCTACATAGAGCCAGTCGCGCACGTTCTCACCCTTGCCATAGACGGGCAACGGCTTGCGGTGACGGATATTATTAATGAACAGCGGAATCAGTTTCTCCGGGAACTGATAGGGGCCGTAGTTATTCGAGCAGTTCGTCACCACCACAGGCATGCCGTAGGTGTCGTGGTAGGCACGCACGAAGTGGTCCGAAGAGGCCTTGGCGGCACTGTATGGCGAATGAGGATTGTACTTCGTGGTCTCCAGGAAGAACTGGTCGCCGTAGGCCAGATGATGCTCCGACGAAGAAGCAGTGGTCGTAAATGGCGGTTCGATACCCTCAGGATGCGTCAGTTCGAGGGCGCCATACACCTCATCGGTACTAATATGGTAAAACCTGCAAGGAATTCTTTCGCCCTTTCCTTCAGGGGTTTCCCCGTTTGACGGGGACACCATCACATACTTCTCCGGCAGACTCTCCCAATAGAGTTTGGCTGCCTGGAGCAGAGAAAGCGTGCCCATCACATTGGTCTTGGCAAAGGTGAAGGGATCCTTGATACTGCGATCCACATGACTCTCGGCAGCCAGGTGGATGATACCATCGACCTTCTTCTCCTGCATGAGTTTGTAGAAGGCATCGAAGTCGCAGATGTCCATCTTCACGAACTCGTAGTTGGGCTTGTCCTCGATATCCTTCAGGTTAGCGAGGTTACCCGCATAAGTCAGTTTGTCGAGGTTGATGATGTGATACTCGGGATACTTGTTCACGAACAGGCGCACCACATGGCTTCCTATAAAGCCTGCGCCTCCTGTAATGACGATTGTTCTCTTCATTGTTCTATCTGTTTTTAATCTTTTTGATGATTCTCAGCAACAGGGAGCCCACGATAAGCACAGCCGCGATGACCATCAGGGGCAGTTGGTCATGCAGGTCGTTGCTAATGAACTGTCTGACCCCTTGGGCAGTGCCCTTGCACAGTGTCTGGATGAGGGTCCATATCTGTTCCATTATCCCTGTCCTCCTAATGTGATGACCTCCAGATCCTTGAACTCCCTCCCGTCGATGACGAGGCGGATGAGTGTCCGTTCCTTGTGCCAGCCCTGGATGCCAGCGGCCCCCGGATTGATATGCAACAGTCCAAGCGTCTTGTCGTATTTCACCTTCAGGATATGCGAATGCCCGGCCACGAACAACTGCGGCGGATGGGCAAAGAGCGTGGAGCGCACACTGGCATCATAATTGCCCGGATAGCCCCCGATATGCTTGATGAGCACATCGACATCCTCGCACTTGAAACGGTTCAGTTCACGGTACATCAGCCGCAGGTCTCCGCCGTCGCAGTTGCCGCAGACGGCCCTGAAGGGTCGGAAGGCCGCCAGACGCTCGGCCACCTCCACACTGCCGATATCGCCCGCGTGCCAGATCTCGTCGCAGGGCTCGAAGTAGTGCAGGTACTTGTCGTCCCAATAAGAGTGCGTATCGCTGAGGATGCCTATCTTCTTCATTTTTTCCCTTTCTTCTAGGATTGCCTAGGATTTCCTAGGACCGCCTAGGATTTAACCCAAATCTCTTCCTGATAAACTCGGCAATGATCTTCTCCGTCTCCATGATGCCCAGGATGCTGGAGTCGATGCAGAGGTCATAACTGGCGGCATGGCCCCATTTCTTACCCGTGTAGTAATTGTAATACTCCGCCCGCTGACTCTCGCGCTTCTCGATGAAGGCCTTGGCAGCGGCTTCGTCGAGGTGCTGCTTGTTCATGATCTGCTCCACACGGTAACTCATCGAGGCGGTGATGAAGATGTTCACCGCGTTGGGGAAGTCCCTCAGCACATAGTCGGCGCAGCGGCCCACGAACACGCACGATCCCTCGCTGGCGGCCTTGATGATCGCGTCGCTCTGGAACTGGAACAGGCTCTCCTGGGAAACGCTCGACTTATACACGCTTCCGCTATTCACATGAGGCGACCCCAAGTTGAAGAGTCCCTTGAAGAAGCCCTTCCGCTCATCGTTCTGCTCGAAGACCTTCTCCGAGAAACCGCTCTCCTTCGCCGCGAGGTTCAGCAACTCACGGTCGTAATACTTGGCGCCGAAGTCGAGGGCCAGCATCCTGCCGATGTCGTGACCGCCACTTCCCAGTTGGCGCCCTACGTTAATGATGATCTTATCCATAAGCCTTGATTTTTTTCATATACCATATCAGCATCGGTATCGTCATCGCGAACGACCCGAAGTCACTGGCGGGCATCGAGTACCACACGCCGTCCAAGTCCCAGAACAACGGGAAGAGGTATGCCATCGGCAACAGCAGGAACAACTGACGTGAGAGCGACAGGAAGATCGACACCTTCACCTTGCCGATACACTGGAAGAAATTCGTGATCACCGCCTGGGAACCCACCACGAAGAAAACCAGCATGTCGATCTTGATGCCCCGTGCCGAGAGGGCGAGCAACGTGGGGTCCGTCGAGAAGATACGGGCGATGTACTGCGGGAAGAGCATCGAGAGTGCCCAGCCCACAAGCAGGATGGCCGTGGCACAGGCGATGGTCAACCACAGGCAGCGGAACATACGGTCGTACTTCTCCGCCCCGTAGTTGTAACCCACGATGGGCTGCATGCCCTGGTTCATGCCCATGACGAACATGAAGAACACCATCACCACCGAGTTGGCTATCGAGTAGGCACCCACGGCCATGTCACCGCCGTAGCGCACGAACTGGTTGTTCATGAAGATCACGATCACACAACTCGTGGCGTTCATCAGGAAGGGCGACACACCGATGGCAATGATATTCCTGACGAGGTCCTTCTTCAGTCTGTAGATGCCCCGTTTCAGGTGGAGCAGTTCCTTCGGGTTGGAGAAGATCCACATCTGCCAGCAGAGCGCCATCGACTGCGAGGTGATCGTCGCCAGGGCCGCACCGCGGATGCCCCAGCGGAACCACCACACGAAGGCCACGACCAACAGGATGTTCATGCCCACCGTGAACAGCGTGGCATACATCGCGTGACGGGGCTTGCCGGCAGCACGGAGCACGGCGTTCATGCCGAAGTACATGTGGGTCACCAAGTTACCCAACAGGATCACCGTCATGAACTCACGGGCGTAGGGCAGCGTCACGTCCGAGGCGCCGAAGAACCGCAGGATGGGATCGAGGAGCAGCAGACAGACCACCATGAACAGAAAACCGATAATCAGGTTGAGCGTCACCGTGTTACCCAACAGGTGCTCGGCCGTCTTGTAGTCCTTCTGTCCCAGTTTGACACTGATACAGGTTGAGGAACCGACACCCACGGCGGCACCGAAGGCGGCACTCAGGTTCATCAGGGGAAACGTAATGCCCAGACCCGCGATGGCCTCAGGACCCACCACCTGACCGATCATCGCACGGTCGATGATGTTATAGAGGCTTGAAGCCGTCATGGCCACGATGGCGGGCAGGGCATACTGCCAGAGCAGTGCACCTACGGGCTTCTGACCCAGTTCGAGAGCGGCTTGCTTGTTGTCCATCTTCTGTCTTTCTCCTTATTATGGTGCAAAGGTACTCATTTTTTTCGAGACCACCAAATATTTTAGCATATTGTTATAAGGTACGCGCAAGAAATTGTCATTGGATTCAGGATTCATGGATTCAAGGATTCATTTAGTATCATGAAATTTACAAAAAACAATTAGAGAATTATATT
>JAFRMM010000198.1 GCA_017430675.1 Prevotella sp. | reverse complement strand
TGCTTGTGTTGTGGCGCGTAATACTTCATTCCCATTTGACTTTTAACACCCAAAGGTACTCATTTTTTGTTAAACAAAAGAAGAAATACCGTTATATATTCTTAATAATCAGCAAGTTAGATGTTATTCAGTAGACACTAAGTAATTTAATTAATTTGCGCGCACCCGTGCGAGATGCCGATACCCCCCAGTCAGGCTAACGCAAAATCTGCCCCCTAACCTATATACTTATGGGTGCTAACTTATATACTTTTGCACCAAAAACTATATACTTTTGCACCAAAAGTCATATAGTTACGGACCGTAAAAAAAATATTGTCGAAATATGCGACAAAACAGATTAACCGAGAGAAGATTATTTCAGTCCGGGCCAGGTGCCTTGGATGGTCTTGCACTGGGTGTAGAGGGACGGACAGTTGAAGACCTTGTAGAGCGGCTGTTTTGGCTGTCGGATGATTTCCACGGAACGCTGCTCCGTGTCCCAGCCCTTGCCCATCACGTAGAGGTACATCACGCGGCCTGAACCAACAATCTGCAACTCCTGATGCTTGTTCACGCTGGCCTTCATCTCTACGGTGTAGGGTTCCTGCGGACGGTAGCCGTTCTGTGGCGTGGCGCCTTTCAGTACGGCAGCAGGCAGGTAGCGCTGGTGGTAACTGTCGTTCTCTGGGGCATACTGCGAGGTGCCGTATTTGTCGTTCAGACGGGGGATGACGGAACTGACGTTTGAGGGATAGTTAATCAGTTCGATGCACTGTCTGCCCACTTCGCGGTCTCTGCCATAAATCTCCATAGCCATCACCATCATGGCAGCCGTGCCGTGAGGAGTCTTGCCGAGGAACTGGGTATAGAGGGCTTCAAACTCATCATAGTCGGAGGGTACGTTGGTGAAGGTGACGACGCCCTTGGCATTCTTGTCGTATTGCTTGGCTGTCAGCGTGCCTTTTTGGGTGTAGGTGTGACCTCCATAGGTCCAGGTCTTTAGTTCTGCCTGACTAAAGCATGTGAGACAGCAAAAAGTCATCGTCGTCAGTAAGATAGCCGTTTTTTTCATATCTGTCTTTCTATTTGAGTTGCTGGATGAGGTAGTCGGAGACGATGTCCGTGGTGCGATAGATGTTCTGCGAGAAACCGTGATCGAAATAATCCTGGATCACCAGTTCGCTCTTGGGCCAGATCTGGTGGAAGCGCTCGCCATAGGTGTAAGGCACGACACGGTCGGCAGTGCCGTGGATGATAAGGGCAGGGCCCTGGTATTTGGCGGCTGTCTCGTAGATGGGCAGACTGAAGGCCGTGCGGATATAGTTGCCGCCAAGTTTCAGACCGCCCCACAGTTCCACATACTCGCCTGGGTCGAAGGGATCGTACTGCTTGCCCATCGTATTGCCTCGGATGGCATCCTCGCGCAGTACGGCAGCAGGCGCCATCAGCACCACGGCCTTGAAGACTGACTCACCCTGTTCCTCGCTGAGTTGTCCTGCCGTCATCGAGGCCACGACACCGCCCTGCGAATGACCTGCAATGGCCAGGTCGCTGACCCAGCGCAGGTCGTGCACATACTCAACCACCTTCTTGGCATCCTCAATCTCGTTGGGCACCGTCATATCCTTGAACTCTCCCTCGCTCTCGCCATGACCATTGAAATCGAAGCGGATACTGGCGATGCCATGGGCCTGTAGGGTGTCGCAGACGAGTTCGAACATAGGACCATCTTTCGTGCCACTGAAACCATGACAGAAGATCACCATCGGGCACTGCTGGCCTGGTTGCAGTTCGGGCTTCTGAATAAGTGCCTTCAGGCGACCGTGATCGCCGTCGATATAGACGGTTTCGCCCTTGCCTGGGCCCGTATAGGCACCTGTGGTCAATTCTTTCAGGTATTTATCCACCTTATAGGTTAGTACCGTGGAGAGTTTCACCTGTCCGTCAGGGCCGATGACCACCATCGAGGGGATCCACTTCACACCGTAGGCCTTGGCGATATCGGTCTCCTTGAACTTCTTCAGTTCGCTCACCTGCGGATAGGTGATGCCAAACTTCTCGATGGCCTTTTTCCAGGCCTCTACATCAGTATCCATCGAGATACCGATGAACTCGACGCCAAATTTCTTGTAGGCTTCGTACAGGCGCACCACCTCTGGGGCGTCCTTGCGACAGTCAGGGCACCATGATGCCCAGAAGTCGAGCACCACGGTCTTGCCCTTGGCGACTTTCGACAGTTGGATGGTCTTGCCCTCAGGTGTCTTCATCTTGAAGTCAGGGGCGGGCGTGCCGGCTTTCACCAGTTCCGTTGCATACTTGTCGTCCATGTCCTGCTGGGCGAACTGTGCCTTGGCCGCTGTCGCTCCCGTCAGGAGCAGCGCGAGCAGTAATGTCGTACTCTTCTTCATATTTACAGTTAAGTATAAAGTCCGCCGTTGATGTTGATGACCTCGCCCGTGATGTAGGCGGCATCGTCGGAGGCAAGGAAGGCCACGAGGGCGGCTACTTCCTCAGGCTTGCCGAAGCGTCCCACGGGGATATTCTTTTTCAGATCATCCTCGGGCAGTCCCTTCGTCATATCCGTTTCGATGAATCCAGGGGCAATGGCGTTCACAGTGATGTTACGCGGAGCCACCTCTTGTGCAAGCGACTTCGTGGCACCAATGATGGCAGCCTTGGCAGCACTGTAGTTGGCCTGGCCTGGCAGACCCTTCACGCCAGAGAGCGAGGCCATGTTGATGATACGACCACCACGCTTGCGGGGCATCATGTGCTTCAGCAACTTACGGGTGATGTAGAAGTAGCCGTTGAGCGTGGTGTCAAGCACACTGTGCCACTCCTCGTCGCTCATCATGAACATCACGTTGTCGCGACGGATGCCAGCATTGTTTACCAGCACGCTGAACCAGTCGTCGGGATGCTGCTCCTCCCACTGCTCGAGGGCGGCCTCGATGGCCTTCGGGTCGCTGGTGTCAAAAGGCAGGAGTTCTGCCGTGCCGCCAGCGGTCGTTATCTCGTCGGCCACAGCCTGGGCAGCCTCCTTGTTACTCAGGAAATTAATCACTACGGGCCATCCTGCCGATGCCAATCGGAGAGCCACTGCCTTGCCGATGCCTCGGGAGGCTCCTGTCACTAATGCGTACTTCATAAGACGTTTTCTGTTTTGCTATTTTTGCGCAAAAGTACGCTTTTTCTGCCACATAGCCAAAAATTTGCCGTAAAACTTATTTTTTCTTGGAAAAAGTCTTGGGTTATCAAACTATTTTTCATATCTTTGCCAGAAATTTACAACTAACTAAAAATATCAATGGAACAACAGAAACGTTACGGTCATTTCGACGACCAGCATCGCGAGTATGTCATCACAGACCCGCAGACCCCTTGGCCTTGGATCAATTATCTGGGCAATGAAGACTTCTTCTCACTGATCTCCAACACTGCTGGTGGCTACTCCTTCTATAAGGATGCCAAGTTCCGCCGTATCACGCGCTATCGCTACAACAACGTGCCGATGGACAATGGCGGCCGCTATTTCTATATCAAGGACGGCGACACCGTGTGGAACCCGGGATGGAAGCCCTGTAAGGCGCCACTCGACTTCTACGAGTGCCGTCATGGCATGAGTTACACCCGTATCACGGGTAAGAAGAACGGCGTGGAGGCCAGCGTGCTCTTCTTCGTGCCCCTGAAGAAATGGGCCGAGGTGCAGAAACTGACCCTGAAGAACGAGTCGCAGGAGACCAAGACGCTGAAACTCTTCTCGTTCGAGGAGTGGTGTCTGTGGAATGCCGCTACGGATATGGAGAATTTCCAGCGTAACTTCTCCACGGGTGAGGTGGAGATCGAGGGCAGCACTATCTATCACAAGACGGAATACCGCGAGCGTCGTAACCACTATGCGTTCTATCATGTGAATACGGAGATTCAGGGCTTCGATACCGATCGCGAGACCTTCGTGGGCCTGTATAACGAGTTTGCCAACCCCGATGCCGTGATGGAGGGTAAGCCCCGTAACAGTCATGCCCACGGCTGGAGTCCCATCGCCTCACATTATATCGAGGTGACGCTGAAGCCAGGGGAGACGAAGGACTTCGTATTCCTCCTTGGTTATATCGAGAATGAGCAGGACAAGAAGTTCGAGAGCCTCCAGGTGATCAACAAGGAGAAGGCACATGCCCTCATCGCCGAACTCGACACCACGGAGAAAGTCGATAAGGCCTTCGCGGAACTCTGCGAGTACTGGGATGCCTTGCTCAATATATATAAGGTGAAGACGGGCAACGACAAACTCGACCGTATGGTGAACATCTGGAACCAGTACCAGTGTATGGTGACGTTTAACTTCTCGCGCTCGGCCTCGTTCTTCGAGAGTGGCGTGGGCCGTGGCATGGGCTTCCGCGATTCGAATCAGGATCTCGTGGGCTTCGTGCACCAGATTCCGCCACGTGCCCGTCAGCGTATCATCGATATCGCCTCGACGCAGTTCCCCGATGGTGGCTGCTACCACCAGTACCAGCCCCTCACCAAGCGCGGCAACAATGATATCGGCGGTGGCTTCAACGATGATCCTTGCTGGCTCATCTTCGGTACGGTGGCCTATATCAAGGAGACGGGCGACTTCTCCATCCTTGATGAAATGGTGCCTTTCGACAACCAGCCCGGCTCTGAGGTGACGCTCTTCGAGCATCTGAAGATCTCGATGGACCACGTCATCAAGAACATCGGTCCTCACATGCTGCCACTCATCGGACGTGCCGACTGGAACGACTGTCTGAACCTAAACTGCTTCTCGTGGGATCCCAACGAGAGTTTCCAGACCACGGAGAATGTCTCTGAGGGCACAAAGGCCGAGAGCCTGATGATCGCTGGCCTCTTCGTCGTTACGGGTAAGGATTATGTAGCCCTTTGTAAGAAGATTGGCAAGGACGATGAGGCCGCCCGTATGCAGGAGGCCGTCGATGCTATGATCGAAGCCGTGAAGAAACATGGCTGGGATGGCGAGTGGTATCTGCGCGCCTACGACTTCTATGGTCGTAAGATCGGCTCTAACGAGTGCGAGGAGGCGAAGATCTTCATCGAGTCGCAGGGCTGGTGTACGATGGCTGAGATCGGTGCTGAGGACGGAATGGTGGCCAAGTCGCTCGACTCCTGTAAGAAGTACCTGGAGTGCGAGCATGGTATGGTGCTTAACAACCCTGCCTTCACGAAGTATATCTACGAATATGGTGAGATCTCCTCATATCCCGAGGGCTACAAGGAGAACGCTGGCATCTTCTGCCACAACAATCCTTGGGTCATCATCGGCGAGTGTATCGCTGGTCGCGGTAATGATGCCTGGAGTCACTATGCCAAGATCCTACCTTCGTATGTCGAGGAGAAATACCAGACATTGCATAAGGTGGAGCCCTATGTAAACTGCCAGATGGTGGCAGGTAAGGACGCCTACAAGCCCGGTGAGGGTAAGAACTCATGGCTGACGGGTACGGCAGCGTGGATGTGGTACACCGTCTCGGAGTTCATCCTCGGCATCAAGCCCGACTACGACGGCATCCGCATCGACCCCTGTCTGCCTGAGACGGCTACCGACTACACCGTCAGCCGTAAGTTCCGTGAGGCTGAGTACGAGATTACCATCCATCCGAACGGACAGCAGAAGGGCGTGAAATCTATCACCCTCGACGGCCAGCCCGTCAACGGAACGGTGATCCCCTACTCCGCTGGCAAGCATATCGTAGATGTAACAATGTAAGATATTAACAATTCCCAGCCTGACTGGGGAATCTAAAAGGAAAATTATGAAAAAGATTTTATTTTTAATGGTATTGTTATGCTGTTCCTTTCATTCGTATGCAACTGAATTGAATGGCAATTACTTATCTCAGAGTGGTGAATTGCTGTTCAGATTCACGGGCGACAGTTTATATGTGGACATCGCGCAGAGCCACCGCAATGTTTCAGCATTTAAATTGGTAAAAAACAAGGACAGCAAGAAGGTTATTACCTATAATGCTTACGAGGTATATCAGCAAAACGGCAGTAAGACTTACAGGGAAGTGCTTATTCGAGTTACCAAGTTAAAGAGTAAGAAATTCCTCCTGGAGTACTTCGGTAAAGACAAAGACCGAGAGTACAACTCGAATGAAAGATATACTATTAAATGGATATCCCCACTCGATTGAGCGGGGATATTTTTTAAAAGTGGATGTTCACATCCAGGCCCACTTGGATGGGATTTGCCTTTTGGGCGAAATAGCGGGTACCTCCAGCAGCAGAACTCTGGATAGCGAACGTATTGTAGTGTGTGTTGGTCAGATTGCGACCCCAGAGGGTGACCACGACGGGTCCGAAGTCATAATCGGCATGAGCACCGAGGAGTGCATAAAGTTTCTGGGAGTACGTGTTGGCCTCATCCCACCAGATCTTGCCCTGGCCTGAGAGGTTCGCACCGATAGTGAACTTGCCTATATGGTAGTCTGCCATCGCACTAAAGGTATGATGAGGTATGAAGGGCACGTAATTGTCCTTATAGTCATATATGTCATATCTTAAAACATATTCACTCGATTTGATTTGTTCCTTTCCAGCATCATATTCATCAAACTTCGCATTCGTAAAGGCATAGGTAACACCCCAATCCAGGGCATTGTCAACGGCACGGCCGCGCAGCGACATTTCCAGACCGCAGGAGTGGCTCTTACCAGCATTGGTCATGATGCGGCCATAATTATAGGTAGGTGACATCTGAGAGAGTTGCTGGTTACGAATCTGCATGTAGTAGAGAGCCAAGTCGAAGTGCATCTGACCGTCGAAGAGGTTCAGGTGGGTGCCCACCTCGAAGTTCCACGACTCCTCGGGCTTGTAGGCAATGGTCTCTTCTATATTATCGTAGTCTTGTGTTGTATGTTCCACGTCGTAGTCGCCACGCATGGCATCTTGCTGGTGGGCGTTGAGTTCCGTCTGGAGGACATCGCTGAACATCTGGATGTTGTAGCCGCCAGCGCGGTAGCCCTTCGACATGAGCGCATAGATATTGCCAATGTTCTCATCGAAGTTATAGGTAAGTCCGAACTTTGGCAGCAACTGGGTGTAGGTCTTCGAGCGACTATCGACCACATGAGAGGTGAGGTGATAGGTGGCCTGGCGCTCAGCGGTGCCACCTGTCATGTTCATATAGGCCAAGGCATCGTAAGAGATCTTCACCCAGTCGTGGGCCAGACGAAGACCCAGCGTCAGTTTCAGGCGATCAGTGAGCAGGATATTGGACTCGTGATAAAGGCCAAGGCTCATCTGGGGTGTGTGAAAGTTCTCAGGCACAGCCATCTCGGCACTCATCGAGACACCAGCAAGTGCTGCTTCGAGCGCCTTCTGGGCGGCTGCCTCAGCAGCAGCCTGAGGTAATCCCTGATCAAGCATCTGCTGGAGCATACGGGGATACATCGACTGCGACATAGCACCCTTCATAGCATTGGTGATGGCATCGCCGATAGGACCAGTGATGGCATCGCCGAAATAGACAGGGCCGTCTGTACGGAGCCATTGGTAGGAACCGAAGAGGCCCGTCGTGTGCTGCCAGCGCGAGGCATCATGCGAGCGGAGCACAAACTCCTGTGTGATGGCATTCTGCTTCTGACGTTGCTCCAGACGCAGATAGTCGGGAGTCATATAGTCCTGGTCCATCAGCATCTCGTCCTGCAAGAACTGGTAACTGGTGGTCGAGGTGAAAAGCAGTCTGTCCGTATTGTAACCAATGGAGAGACCCGTGTTCAGCATGTTACGCTTATAGCCGTTCATGATAGTAGTGGCGGGATCGTTGACAGTCTCATCAGCAGGCATCCCCACATCGCCCCCCATCGTCCAAGGCAACGGATGGAACTCACCATAGCCAAAGCCGTTCTGGTTCACATATTGATAATCTGCTGTCCAGTCGAATTTTAGTTTTTGTGTTGGTTGGTATATCAGGCGCACCTTACCACCAGCCTCGTTGGTCTTGTCGTTCTTCTCGTCAAACTTCTGATTGTTAATGAAGCCCTTCAGTCCACTGTAGAAGCCAGCAACGGTGAAGGCGAGTTTATCCGATGGACGATGGTAGTGGGCTACCTCGACATTTCGCCATAGACCTGTACCAATACCCAAACGGATATCAGTGCCTTGATAGTTCATGGGGTTCTTAGAATAGATACGCACCAGTCCGCCCTCAGTGTTCTGGCCATAGAGCGTACCCTGAGGACCTCGGAGGATATCCACACGGTCGAGCATATAGAAATGGTTGTTGAAAGCAGCCTTCGACATCAGGGGGATATTATCGTAATAGACACCCACGGCTGGATTGTTGATACGCGAGCCTATACCACGCACATACATTGACGAAGTGAGACGTGAGCCATAGGCAGGTACTGTGAACGAGGGCACGAACTGTGACAACTGTGAGAGATCTCGAACGTTAAGTTGCTGTAACTGCTCGCTGCCGAAAACGGAACTGCTCACTGGCTGAAGACGCAGACGCACCTGTTCCTTAGGTTGTGAGACGACAATCACCTCGTCAAGATCGATCACCCTACTGGTATCAGCGAGAACCTCCACATCGAGGCCATTAAGAGAGGCTGCAACTGTTGAGAGTTGGCAACCCAGTGCAAATAGCACGAATACACTTTTTTTCATACTTGATATGTTTATTGGGTGCAAAGGTACGGTGATTTCTGGAAATATGCAATCCCTATTTATATGGATTTTTAGAGATATAGGCCAACATGATTTGGTTGTTTACCCATTATTTCGTAATTTTGCACAAAAAATAAGGGTTGAATATGTATTTTACAGGTATAACCATCGCCACAATGACGTTTATCACCATAGGCATCTGGCATCCGATTGTCATCAAGACAGAGTATTATTGGGGGACTCGTCCTTGGATTCTCTATTTGCTTATCGGCATCTGCTGCTGCGGGGCAGCCTTTTTCATCGAAAACGTCTTCCTGTCTTCGTTCCTTGGCGTCTTTGGAGCATCAGCCCTTTGGGGTATCGGTGAATTGTTTGCACAGAAGAAACGCGTTGAAAAAGGATGGTTTCCCAAGAACCCCAAGCGAGCCGACAAATAGACGCACAGAACCGACAAATTGACAGTTTTGTCCTGTAGGCACACTATTTGTGCCCCTTTTAGTAAAAAAAACAATAGGAGGACAAGATATGACATTAGACAAGTTTACAATCAAAGCACAGGAGGCCGTTCAGCAGGCTGTCAATACAGCACAGATGAACGGTCAGCAGGTGATAGAGCCTGTACACATATTGAAAGGCGTACTGGAGAAGGCGAAGGATGTCTGCAACTTCATCTTCCAGAAACTCGGCGTGAACGGCCAGCAAATCGAAATGCTCGTTGATCAGGAGATCAAGCATCTTCCGAAGGTGCAGGGTGCTGCTCAGCCGTATCTTTCCAGTGATAGTAATAATGTACTCGTGCGCGCACAAGAGACGGCTCAGAAGATGGGCGACGAGTTTGTATCAGTAGAGCCCATTTTATTGGCCCTGCTCAGTGTCAGTTCCACAGCCTCGCGCATCATGAAAGACTCAGGGTGCACGGAGAAAGATATGGCAAAAGCCATTCAGGAACTGCGTCAGGGGCAAAAGGTACAAAGCCAAAGTGCCGACGATAATTACCAGAGTCTGGAGAAATACGCCAAGAACCTGGTAGATCTCGCCCGCAAGGGAAAACTCGACCCAGTCATCGGTCGTGACGACGAGATCCGTCGCGTGCTACAGATTCTCTCGCGACGCACGAAGAACAATCCTATATTAATAGGAGAGCCCGGTACGGGAAAGACGGCTATCGTAGAGGGACTGGCTGGTCGTATCGTTCGTGGCGACGTGCCAGAGAACCTGAAAGACAAACAACTCTACTCGCTCGACATGGGTGCACTCGTGGCTGGTGCAAAGTACAAGGGTGAGTTTGAGGAACGTCTGAAGAGTGTCATCAACGAGGTGACAAAGTCTGAAGGACGCATTATCCTCTTCATCGACGAGATCCACACGCTGGTGGGAGCCGGTGGTGGTGAGGGTGCTATGGATGCTGCCAATATCCTGAAGCCTGCCCTCGCCCGTGGTGAATTAAGAGCCATCGGTGCCACCACACTGAACGAGTATCAGAAATACTTCGAGAAGGACAAGGCTCTCGAACGCCGTTTCCAGACGGTGATGGTTGACGAGCCCGATGAGTTGTCGGCTATCTCTATCCTTCG